>QEXY01000070.1 GCA_003130875.1 Ardenticatenia bacterium | reverse complement strand
GTCCTCGACGCCCTGGCTGAGATCGCACCAGTGATCGCCGTGTATGGGAACATGGATCACCCGGAGACACGCCTGGCGCTGCCCAACAAAACGGTGATCCAGGCCGAGGACAAACGCATCGGGCTCATCCACGGCGACCGTGTGCCCAACCCCAATCGGGTGCTCCCGCCACCGATCGACTATGCCGCCCTGCACGCCTATCTATTCGACGAATTTGCCGAAGAGCCGCCCGATTGTATCGTCTACGGGCACACCCATGCAGCCCATGTCGCCCTTTATCAAGGTGTCCTGATGGTCAACCCCGGTTCGGCCACGCGGGGCAGCGGCGGCCGCAATACGGTGGGACTGTTGACCATCCGCGACGGCCACCTGGAGGCTGAGATCATCCCCCTTTGAGCAAGATGGACCGAACAATGGGGCAACCCATATCGAGGACGCTTGGGTGCATTTCATTTCTTGAGGGAGAGGTGGAACATCGTTGCAGGCAAGAACGAACGATTGAAATCGCCGCTCAAGTGTCGATGGCCGGTCACACGCCAGCGTGGGCGGGGTCAAGCCGAGCCGCGCGCGTCAGCAAGCGGCCAAACCGCTCCCTCACACTCGCGGCTCGGATAGATGGGCACAACCCGGATAGTGTGAACCGAGCCGTGCGCGATTTCAGTCGCCACGAAATTGAAACGCACCTGGACGCTTCGCCAGGTTGTCCAACGTGCGTTCCCTCAGTATAATCGCTAAAGTGGAGACGCACTCGACACCATCCGAATATTCTCGCCGGGGCGGATGCTCCTGCGTATGGAGGAACAAACGGTGAGCCAAACATGGGAAAATGAAGAAAGCTATGACTCGTCCTACTACCAACAATATGCTGAAGAGGGCTATGGGTACGACGTCGAGCCCCCGGCGAAGCCGGCCCGTCCGACCGGATTGCTCACAGCGGCGCTGATCGTCGGGGTGGTGGCGTGCTCGTGTCTTAGCTGTCTGGTCGGGACGGGCATCGGTCTGGTGGTATGGGAAGAACTGAACGCCGGCTCCCAGGCCAGCGCGCCCCAGGATATGCCGACCATCGCGTCGCGCACCCAAAGAGCATGGCAGACCGCCGACGTGGTCAATGCGTTCTGGGACGCCGGCCTGGAATGTGTGGATCCTCAGCCGCTGGCGGTGGATGATGGTACCGCCCCCTTCACCGCTGATGAAGCAACGCGCTTCATGCTGCCCTCGGTGTGCGACGGATGCAGCGGACGGATCTACAGTTTCAGTGATGAGGCCCAGCTGAACCGGGCGAGAGATTACTACATCGGGTTAGGAGAACAAGATCCGCAATATTTCTCATGGATCTATGTCCGAGAGAACATCCTAGTGCAGCTCAATGGTCGTATGCCAGAGGAGCAAGCCCAGCAATACCGGCAGGCGTTGATGCGCATGCGCTAGTGCGTACCAGCGCCCTTGCGACAGCGGTCCAAGGGTTGGTTCAAGTCGGCCAGGACAAGAGCGCCCTTGGAGCAATGATCTGAGCAGGTGGGATGGGCATTCGTGCGGTGATCTTCGATTTTGGCGGTGTGCTGGTGCGCACCGAGGATGCTAGCCGTCGCCGCAAATGGGAGCGACAGCTAGGGCTTTCTCCAGGCGAACTGGAATGGCAGGTGTTCGCCTCGGAGGTTGCACAACGTTCCATGATCGGACAAGCTACCCAGCAGGATGTGTGGTCGGATATCGCCACGCGTTATGGACTGGGCGACGCGACGCTTCAGCAGCTGCGGCGCGACTTTTGGTCAGGAGACCGCCTGGACGAGGAGCTGGTGCGGTTTCTGCGCAGTCTGCGGCCACGCTACAAAACCGCCATCCTCAGCAACGCCTGGCCGGGCGCACGCCGCATGTTCATCGAACACTTTCGGCTGGATGAGGCGGTGGATGCGTTCATCATCTCATCCGAGGAGGGGGTCGCCAAGCCGGATCCACGCATTTACCAGATCGCTCTACAACGGCTGGACGTGCGCCCTTATGAGGCCATCTTCGTGGACGACTTCCCTGAGAACGTAGCAGGTGCCCGACAGCTGGGCATGGTCGCGGTCCTCTTTCGCAACACCCAACAGGCGATTGCCGAGGTGCAGCGCCATTTGAACGGCGCCCCATAGCCACGTGCAAGATGGTGGAGCATTTTCCCAGTATGGCACAGCTGCCGAAAGCAATGGTCCCTTCAGAGGGCCGGCCCATAGGCAATGGGCAGGCTTCTGAGCCCCCGCACCCGGATGGGGTGGTGTTAGAGCGCATTCGCGCGCTCCGGTCGATCACCTCGATGCCTGCGCTGCGCGAGGAGGTCGCTGCGCTCAAGCGGCGGCTCCGCTCTAACGGTGTCAGTTGCGATATCTGCGAGACGGAATTTCTGCTGGCGCGCCTGGACCAGGTGGCCGCCTCTCGCACGCTGGAACGGGCGCACTATTATCTGAGCCGGCTGGAGCGCAGCCTCAGCCAGGTGCGCACCAATGGGCTGAACGACATCAACCTCAACCGCTGGCAGGAATACACCGACATCCTCACCGACAGCTTGTGGCTCATCGAACGACGCGATAATTCGGGCGTCCATTCCGCCGATTACTGGGGCAACTTCATCCCCCAGATCCCGCACCAGATGATGCGGCGTTATACGCGGCGGGGTGAATGGGTGCTTGACCCCTTCGCTGGCGCCGGCACCACTCTCATCGAAGGGCAACGGCTAGGGCGACACACGCTCGGCATCGAGCTCAACCCGGCAGTTGCGGAGCAAGCGCGCCGTCTGATTGCCGCGGAGCCCAATCCCGACCACACGGTGGCCGATGTCATCACCGCCGACAGCTGCACGCTCGACTACCACGCCCTGCTGGCTCAGTATGGCCAACGTTCGGTGCAGCTGGTCATCATGCATCCCCCCTACTTCGATATCATCAAGTTCAGCCACGATCCGCGCGACCTCTCAAACGCCGGGTCGGTTGATGCCTTCCTCGAACGGCTGGGACAAGTGGTCTCCCGGGTCGTGGCGGTGCTGGATCCAGAGCGCTATCTGGTGCTGGTCATAGGTGACAAATATGCCGCTGGGGAGTGGATCCCGCTCGGTTTTCGCGCGATGCAGGTCGTGCTGGAGGCCGGGCTCACGCTGAAGAGCATCATCGTCAAAAACTTCGAACAGACGACAGCCAAGCGCACCCAGAAAGCGCTGTGGCGATATCGCGCTTTGCTGGGTGGATTCTACGTTTTCAAGCATGAGTACGTGTTCGTGTTCTATAAGAAAGGCAACCGCGAGAATCGGGGGTACGGATGAAACATCGTGAAAGAGTCTGGATGGCACTGAATCACGAAAAGCCCGATCGCTGCCCGATGCAGATCAGCTTCACACCTGAGTTTGCCGAGCGCCTGCGCGCTGACATGGCACTGCGCGACCGGGGCGTGATTCTCTCGCAGACGCGGCGGGTGCACAACCCCCATGGCGGCGGCAACACCTATGAGCTGGAGCGTGCCCTGGGAGAGGACATGCTGCTCACCTCTGTCGGCTGGGCCAACTCGTATTATCAAGCTACCGGCACCTACACAGACGAATGGGGAGTTGTGTGGCACACGGTTGCCTATGAAACCCCCTTCGGCACAGGTCATTACACTGAAATGGTCGGGCATCCGCTGGCTGATGACGCTGCGATCAGCTCCTACCGCGCCCCTGACCCCAACCGGCCCGAGCTCTACCGTGACGCCGCCTGGACCATCGAACAATTCAAAGATGAATACTGGATTGTGGGGGTGACGGTGTGCACCATCTGGGAGACGGCATGGGCGCTGCGTGGCTACGAGCAGATGATGATCGACTTGGTGACCAACCCCGACCTGGCAGAAGCGATCCTGGATATTCCCTATCAGTACCACTTGACCGCCGCTAAGAAGCTGGTTGAGATGGGTGTGGATATGATCTGGGTAGGTGACGACGTGGGCGCCCAGCACACGATGCTCATGTCGCCGGCAACGTGGCGGCGCTTTCTGAAACCACGTCTCGCCCATTTTATCGCCACCATCAAGGGCATCAATCCCCAACTGAAGGTGGCATACCATTCCGACGGTTTCATCTGGCCCATCATCCCGGAGCTGATCGAGATCGGAGTGGACGTGCTGAACCCGATCCAACCGGCCAGCATGGATCCGGCTGAGGTGAAGCGTGCGTTTGGCAAGCATCTCTGTTTCTGGGGCACCATCGACGAACAGCACACGTTGCCGTTCGGTCGTCCGGAAGATGTGGTTCAGGAGGTGCGCGAACGGCTGCGCACAGTGGGCGCCGACGGAGGGTTGATCATCGGCCCCACCCACCATGTGCAGCTCGATACGCCGATGGAGAACTTCTGGGCGATGGTGAAGACCATCACGGAAACCCCATATGGCTGATGGGCGCGGATCGAGGATGCACCGGAGACACTTTTTTTCCAAATGTAACAATCCATATTGACAAAACGGAAACTTTGGGGTATATTAAAAACCATGAAGCATTCGGAGTTTGCAGCGAGGCAATGACACGTAGCGGTGTTCGAGAAATGCTAAGAGATCCCTTCTTGTACCAGATGGTACGGTGCCCTTCAAGCAGCAGAACCGCACGGCGACATAGAAGTAACTGGTTGATACCATTGCCTTCTATGCCCCTGATGATCCTATCATCGCGCACCACTGATAGAAGTGATCCCGGCCTCAAAAGCACCACTTTGCTCTCACAGACCTTTTTATTGGGCATCCGCGTTCAAAGCGTCATCTTCGGAGGTGGTGTATCTCTCGCGACTTCTGGAGGTGCACGCTGAAAAAGTTTCTGTTGGGATCTGTACTGTGAGGTACAGAAAGGGTTCATCATTCGATTCCATCTATCAAAGAGGAGGGAAATGCTATGAGCAGCAAGAAAAATGAGAATCCTTTGTTGGCACAGCTCCAAAATGCTCGTCTCAGCCGCCGCCAGTTCCTGATCAACACAATCGCAGCCGGGCTTGCCGTCGGCGGGATGAAGGTGCTGGCCCCCGTGTCCGGCCTCGGCAGCATCGCATACGCCCAGGAAGAGCGACCGCTGACGCCCACCTTCTACGAGTGGATCATAAGCATCCATCCCCTGATCAAGACAGAGGTTGATGCCAAGTTCCCGGGTGGTGTGAACTCCCAGATCGCACCGGTGGAGGGCTTTGACGTGGCGCGCTTCGTCGCCGAAGCCAAGATGGGCCAGAGCACCTGGGACGTCTACGTCGGCATGACCCCCTTCGTCGAAATGGCCGGCCTGGTCAAGGCGGGTGTCATCGAGCCGTGGGATCCCTACATCCCAAAAGAGGTGCTGGATGACATGATCCCCTCCATTCGTGAGGAATGCACGGTGGACGGCAAGCTCTATTCCTGGCCCTTCCTCATCGACGTGATCGTCCAGGCATGGAACAGCGCGATCACCACCAAGGCCGGGATCGAGGACAAGGCGCCAGCCAACTGGGATGAGTACCTGGCCAACGCCAAGCAGGTGGTGGACAGCGGCGCGGCGCCGTATGGCTGCACCTTCGACGCGCACGGTTGGCGTTCGCTCGCACCGATCACCCACAGCATCAGCACTAACTGCTACTATCTGCTCGAAGGCGACCCCAGCGGCGTGCCGCTCTACGACTTCACCAGCGAGCCGGCCCTGCAGGCGCTGGAAATCATGAAGCGCATGCTGGAGCTCTCCTCGGCCAACGCTTTGCAGCCCGGCACCACGGACGGCGGCGTGAACCTGACACCCGACGAGGTGGCTTTCGGTGCCCAGCGTGTGGCCTATTACGTCAAGTATCAGAACGCTCCACTGCGCTATGCGCGCAAGTGGCCGGATCCCTCGGCACTGCGCCTGGCAGCGCTGCCCAGCGGCGGTGAGGGCGCGACCGTCTTCTGGACCACGGGCGCCTGCCTCTTCAAGTACGGCAAGAACAAGGAGAAGGCCGCCGAGTACATGAAGGCACTGACCTACAACATGGCCATCTGGAAGGACTCGATCTCCGGCGATCCCTCCGGCCATCAGCCTGGTCAGCTGCCACCCTTCCAGTCCATCTGGGATCAGATGAAAGCGGAGAATCCCGAATGGCTGCAGGCGAACCCATGGGCCTTCCTGGTGCTCGACCAGCTGAAGGTGGCCAAGGCCATCCCCAACCACAAGTATGGCCTGCAGCAGTTCATTATCGGCCAGCCCTATTGGGAGAAGTACTTCCTGGGTGAGGAGCCCGATCCCAAGAAGGCGATGCAGGAGGCCAAGGACGCCGTCGTCGCTGAGATGAAGAAGGTGGGCGATCTGTAAAGCACCCTGTCTTATCTTGTGGGAGGATCACAGGTCGCGTCGAGTCACAATGGGGTGATGCCGCACGGCATCACCCCACTTCATGAATCTGCTGACCCGGTTTGAGAGGAGACTGCATGGCATCGACTGCACTCAGCCCTGGCGTTACCTACCGAAGCTCGCGCTTGCACTGGTTGCGCGATGGGATCAACTGGCTGTACGTGCTCCCGGCGTTGTTTTTCTTCTGCATGTATATGCTATATCCCATCATTGAAGTGGTCGTCATCGCCTTCACCGATTACAAGTTTCTTAGCGACAAGCCGATGCAATTCGTCGGGCTTGCCAATTTCATCAATGCGCTCCAGGACCCCCTGGTCCATCTCGGGTTGTGGCGCGCTTTGTATTTCACCCTCATCTTCCTGCCAGGGGTGATCTTCATCCCGCTGTTTGTGGCCATCCTGGTTGACAGGGTAAGCAACCCGACACTGGCCAGCCTTTATCGCGTCATCTTGCTTATCCCTGCGGTCATTCCCGGCCCGATGATCTTCGTCCTGTGGCGCTGGATGTATGACTTTGAGGTGGGTCCCATCAATACGATCCTGGTGAACTACCTCCACCTGTTCACCTATCGCAATGCGCCGCAGTGGCTGGGCAATTCGCCGCTCACCATCCCGGCCATCGCCTTTGTCGAATGGTGGTGGGGGCTTGGCTATCACACCATGTTCTTCCTAGCAGGCCTGGCCGCCATCCCGCGCGAGCTATTTGAAGCGGCGCGGGTGGATGGTGCCAACGAGTGGCAGATGTTCTGGAACGTCACCCTGCCGCGGTTGCGACCCATTTTCGTCATCCTGGTGGTGCTGCGCTTCGGCACCGCGATGGCCGTGATCGACGAGTACATCATTATGGGTGGTTTCAACCGCGCGCTACCCACCTATACCTGGACTGTGTATATGTGGCACCTCGCCTTCAACATCGGCGACTGGTTCCAGGGCTATGCCGCGGCCATCGGCTGGATCGGCGCCGCGGCGATGCTCATCGTGGTAGGCTTTCTGTTCTACGTTTTCCGCGATCGTGATTAAGGAGTGTGAGACCTATGCATGTTGCGGCCGAATCGATCCGCCCAGCCCAAGCTGTCGCGACCTATCCCAGACGCAAGCAGGGCCTGCGCCTGTCCACAGTAGCTTTACACGCTGTCTTGATTTTCTTTTGCCTGGTGATCATCCTGCCACTCTTGTGGGTGGTCTTAATGTCGGTCAAACCGGTGACCGACGCCTACTCGGGCAAGCTGTTGCCCAGCCAGCTTGACCTCACCCATTACGGCTATGCGCTCCAGAGATTGCCTTACATCTGGCGCAATTTCGGCAACAGCATCATCGTGACGTTTACCACGGTGATCATCACCAGCACCTGTGCCGTGTTGGCCGGCTATGCCATCGTCCACCTGCGCCTGCCGGGCAAGCTGTTGCTGGTTTCTTTGCTGGTGGGGACTCTTTATTTCCCCACCCGTCTGGTGTCGATCATTGGTATCTTTCGCATTCAGGCTTCGCTGGGGCTCATCAACACCCTGCCTGGTCTTATTTTGCCCTATGTGACGCTCAACCTGGCGCTCAGCATCCTGGTCATGAAAGGCATTTTCGAGCAGATCTCGCCTGAGATCCTCGACGCCGCCCGGATCGACGGTGCCAGCTCGTGGCGCATCCTGTGGATGGTGATGTTACCACTGATCGCCAACGGCCTGGTGGTGTTGCTCATCATTAACTTCGTCACCGCCTGGGGCGAGTTCTTGCTGGCGTACACCCTTACCAACGACCAAGCCATGCGCACCCTGCCGGTGGCGCTGGCGACCGCTATGGGAGGCTTTGGTGAATGGGTCTGGCCGGCCCTGGCGGCAGTCTATGTGATGGCCATTGCGCCCGGCATCACCGCCTTCGCCATTGCTCAGCGCTGGTATATGAAGGGCTTGCAGGAAGGCGCACTGAAGTTCTAAGCGTGCAGAGAGGAAGGTCAGACAGCCCATCGATCGTTTGTCGACCGGGAGGCAGGCGCCACCCTCCCAGTCAATTTGTCTGAAGAAACGCCACCCCGCGCGCCTAGCCCAATAAGGCAGCACAGATAAAAGTGAGCGCGACGCCCAGCGCTTTGGGGATGTCCAACCGGTCTACTCCCGTCAGCAGTGCCACGCCATACAGGATGACCAGGCGCAGGTTGACCACAGCATCCGTATAGGCCAGATTGGGCGCGCTGGCAAGCGAGGTGAAGAAAGCAATGTTCCCAACCGCCGAGGCTATGATGGTCAACAGGATCAGAGCGCGATCCTTTGCCGGATACAGGGATTGTCGACCGTGCAGGGCGCTTGCCACATAGAGGAGACCGGCAACCAGCATCACCAAAGCGGTCACCACACGCGCGTCCGCCCCATTTGAGGTTGCCATCCGCACACATATCAAGAGCGCTGCAAAACACAGCACCGCCAGCAACTGCCATATCACCCACCGCCGGTCGCCCTCCACAGGTGACTCTCCATGCCGCACTCCTACGATCAGGATAACTCCTATGGCGATGCCCAAGAGCGCCACCAGCTTGAGCGGTTCGAAAATCGCGCCGAAGAGGGCGATGGAAAAGCTATACACGAGGCCCAATCGGAGCGTGCCCACCGCGTCGACGTAGCCCAAATTGGGCTGCAGGCGGACCGCCCGGTTGAACGCATACATGCCGGCCCAGCTGCCCAGTGCCGCACCCAACACGCAGAGCCAGTTTACCTCCACCACCTCCTCGCCGGTGCGGATGGAGACCAGGCCGATCAGCGCGCCGGCGCCCAGCCATATGTAAGCCATATAGACCGGGATCGGGTAGCTGCGCTGCAGACGACGAAAACCCAGCATCTGGGCAGCGTAGAATAGGGCAGCGACAACGGCGGAGAGATACCAGATCAAAGGGGTATTCCAAGGGCTTCTCGGTTAGGGGTTCTCCCCCTTGTCCCAGAACAGCCATTCTCCAGTTGCCGGGTCAAACGTCAGCTGGATGTAAGGCCTGGGATCCATAATCTGACGACCGTCGCGCATCCAGTAGGCCAGCTCAGCATACACGGTCGCATAGGCGCCGTTGCGCTCAATCAGCTCCACATGTCCGATGTCCACTCGTTGGACGCTATCCCACCACTCCGTATATCCGGCGTAATCGAAGCTGCCATCCGGTGCGCAGCAGTTCCATTTTTGCTTGAAATGGGTGGAGAGCATCGACCAGGTCAGGTCGTAGCGACGCGCGTTGATGGCTTCGTAGTAGCGGCGCACCGCCGACTCCGGCGTGTCCTCCGCCACGGCAGTGGCGAGCGGTTGCGGAGCGGTCTTCTTCTCATAGATGCGCCACATCCGTAGCTCCGGATCGAGCACCAGATGGATCTCCGATTGAGGGTCCAACACCCATTCGCCGTTCTTTCTCAGATATGCCAGATCCGCGTAGACCACGGCGGTGGTGTCACTCTGTTCCACGATGCGCATCGCGCTGATCTCCACCTTCAAAACGCTATCCCACCACGCGGTGTACGTGTCGAAATTATATTGGCCCTCTGGCGTGCAACAATGCACCGAGGATTTAAAGTGATCAGAGAGCATGGCCCAGGAGATGTTATAGAGATGGTTGGCGACAGCGGTGTAGTAATCCTGCACTGCCTGGTCAGGCGGCACCGGCGCAGGCGAGTCGGCGATGGTGGCATCCCGCCCGCGGGCTTCCAGCAACCATGCCTGGGAGAACGCGTCGCGGATGAGATAGGTGTATGGGAAAGGATCCTCCAGCTGGCTGCCATCCTGCATCGTGTACGTCAGCGTGGCGCGCACCAATGCCCGACCGTCCGATTGACTCGCCACCTCTATGTCACGCACGGTCACCTGGACGACGCGCTCCCACCAACGCACAAAATTGGCATAGTCATAGTCTCCGCTCGGTGAACAGCAGTGCCAGGCGTACTTGAAAGTGGGGGAGAGCATGCCCCACGCCAGGTCATAACGCCGGGCGTTCAGCGCATCGTAATACGCCACAAGCACCTGGTCAGGGGCAAGCCCTGCTGGCACAGGCGTCGGGGTAGCGGTCTCGGCGGGGAAGAGCGGGGTTAAGATAATGATGATCGGCGTGGGAGTGGGCATCGGCACAGGTGTAGGTGTCGCGGGCAGGGTGGGCGTGGGTGACGGTGGAACTGGAGTGGGATACACGATCGTGAAGCTCACGCTACGATAGGTGGTACCGCCGGCATTGGTGACCGCCACTGTGACTGTGTCGAGACCGGGGTAAGCAGGTGCTGTGTAGATCACCGCAGGCATGTCATAGGCGGAGAGCGTCCCATAGTTGGCACTCCAGCGGAAGATGACCCCCTGTCCCACCACATCGGCGCTGATCGCCACCGATTGTCCCACCACGAGCTGAGTCGTCGGCGGGTTCACGCTGAGGGTGACGACAGGCGGCAGCGGCGTGGGAGTCGGCGGCGCCGGCGTCCACGTCGGAGGATACCAGACGGGTGTCGGCGTGGGTGGATACCACAGCATCGGCGTCGACGTGGGTGGATACCATAGCATCGGCGTCGGTGTGGGCGGATACCACAGCATCGGCGTCGGTGTGGGCGGATACCACAGCATCGGCGTCGGTGTGGGCGGATACCACAGCATCGGCGTCAGTGTGGGCGGATAGTATGCCTC
>QEXY01000012.1 GCA_003130875.1 Ardenticatenia bacterium | reverse complement strand
GTCTGCTGATCCTGCTGCGGCCTACTTTTGGTCTGCTCGCTCTCGTGCCCGTCATCCCCCTCAGTCCGCTTGTCAGCATCCAGGTGGGTGGAGTTCGCGTGGGTGGTATGGAAGCGCTGCTGGGGCTGACCTTGGCCGCCTGGCTGTTGCGCATGGCCAGTCAGGGGCAGGTGATTCTCCCAGCCGCGCCTTTGGTGGTGCCATGGCTGCTATGGTTGGCTGCCTGTCTGTTCTCTTGGACCCAGGCGTTGTCTTTAGGAGCCGCTCTGGGCGAAACAGCCAAGTGGATTGAGATGCTGGCTCTTTACCTGTTCGTGGTTGCCGTCGTGGGACAACGGCACATTCCCTGGCTGTTGACCGCTTTCCTGGTCGCAGCTCTCGCCCAGGCGGCCTTGGGGATATACCAGTCGTTTATGCGGGTCGGACCGGAAGGATTCCTGATCTTTGAGGGACAGATGCTCCGCGCGTATGGCACTTTCTACCAACCCAACCCCTATGCCGGCTATCTGGGCCTGACCTTGCCCATCGCGTACAGCGTGTTCTTATGGGGACTGGGGCGCACCGTCACATGGGTGAGAGCTCCACAGCTGGGCTATGTCCTGCTGTTTGGTCTGACAGCAATTGTCTTTGGAAGTATCACTGTGGCAATGTACGCCAGTCAGTCACGCGGCGCCTGGTTGGGCGCTCTGGCAGCGGTCCTCACCACCAGCTTTGTTCGAAGCAGACGGGCTGCGATCCTCTTCGGCTTCCTCGTCGCGGCCTTGCTCATCGGAGTTGCATCGGGCACAGTCGAACTTCTTCCCGCGGGCATAACGCAGCGCTTTGCCGAGGTCATCCCCACGGTCCAGGTGTCCAACATCGCGACCGCCGAGGTGACCGATGCCAATTTCCCTGTGATCGAGCGCCTGGCCCATTGGCAGGCGGCGCTGGATATGTGGCGCGATCATCTCTGGCTGGGAGTCGGCCTGGGCAATTACCCCGTCATCTATCCCGTGTATGCGATCGGTCGTTGGCGCGATGCGTTGGGACACGCTCACAATTTCTACCTCAATGTAGCGGCCGAGACCGGTCTGATAGGATTATTGTTTTACAGTGTGTTTTGGTGTTCCCTCTTCTGGCTCAGCTGGCGGGCAGTGTGCGCGACGCAGGGGTTGTCACGCGCGATAGCTGCAGGCGTTTTCGGCATGCTGGTTGCGCTGAGCGTACACAATGGCGTCGACAATCTGTTCGTCCAAGGGATGTACCTCCACTTCGCCGTGGCCTTGGGTATTCTGGTGGTGCTGCGAGGTGCAGATAATTGACAATTCCTGCCTGAATCTCTATACTGGTGCCTGCCTTATCGGCCCAACGTGTCAGGGTCTTTTTAAAGGTCTGACTTCTGAAGTAACTGCATCGAGAAGATATTATGTCAAGTAACCGTCTATCCGTGTTATTACGTTATGAAAACCGCAAGGAGCTCATCCGTTTCATAAAGTTCGCCATGGTGGGCAGCATCGGCGCAGTGGTCGACTTTAGCGTGCTGAATCTGGCGCACAAGGCTTTTGGCTTGCCCCTGGTCGTATCCAATACTTTGTCTTTCAGCCTTGCGGTGCTCAGCAATTTCACCTGGAATCGTCTGTGGACCTTTCCCGAATCACGCACACGCCCAATCCGTTCCCAGCTCCCTCAGTTTGCCTTGGTCAACGTGATTGGCTTGGCCATTAACAACTTGATTCTGGTGGGCTTGCATGCATTGTTCAGTCGCTATATCCCCGATCCCTGGGATTATAACCTGGCCAAGGCGATTGCGATCGTCATCGTGCTCTTCTGGAACTTCGGAGCCAATCGGTTGTGGACGTATCGGGGGCTGTAAGGCCGAGCTTCTTGGCACATCATGATGTAGAACTCGCGCGTTGGCGATGCATATCATGATCGACTACACGCCGGCCGTGCATCAGCGCGCCGGGATCGGTCGCTACACCCGCGGGTTGGTAAACGGTCTGATGCAGCTCAGCCCCTCTCATCGTTTCACCCTTTTAGTGCTGGGACGCTCCGGAGCTTACTACATCCCAGATCGCTTGCCTGACAATTTTACCCTGCGCTTTGTGCCGCTCTCCGACCGTTGGGCGACCGTGATCTGGCATCGCATGAACCTGCCCCTGCCAGTTGAGCTGTTGGCTGGGCGCGCCGACCTGTTCCATGGTCCCAGCTTCACCCTGCCACCCGCCTGGATGCCGTGTGTGTTGACTGTGCATGACCTCAGTTTCCTGCGTTATCCCCAGGGCGCTCACCCTCCCTTGCTGCGCTGGTTGGGCAAGGCGGTGCCGCATAGTGTGCGGCGTGCCCGCCACATCCTGGCAGATAGCGAGAACACACGCCGAGACCTGATCGAGTTGATGCATGTGCCGCCGGAGCGCATCACGGTCATCGGTGCTGGGATTGAAGAACATTTTCGGCGTGTTGAAGATCGCGCTCATCTGGAAGCCGTTCGTCAGCGTTATCGGCTGCCGGAGCGCTTCATCCTCGGCGTGAGCACTCTGGAACCGAGGAAGAACTTTACCGGTCTCATCGCCGCTTTCAACATTTTGGCAGCCCAACCCGCGCATGCCCATCTCCATCTGGTCATTGCGGGCGGGAAAGGCTGGAACTATGAGCCGATCTTCGCTGCTGCGGAAGCTTCACCCTTTCGCGCGCGCATTCACTTTGCGGGTTTTGTGGAGGATGCCGATCTGCCGGCATTATACAGCTTGGCACAGGCTTTTGTCTTTCCCAGCCACTACGAGGGGTTCGGCATCCCGGTATTGGAAGCCATGGCGTGCGGCACGCCGGTGGTGTGCGCGGACAACTCTTCGCTGCCGGAGGTCGCCGGGGACGCTGCCCTGATGGTCGACAGTGCCAATCCTGCGGAGATCGCCGCAGCGACGGCGCATGTGCTGGAAGATACGGCGCTACGTCAGGAGCTCATTCGGCGCGGTGATGCCCACTCGCGTCGCTTCACCTGGCAGGCAGCTGCCCAACGGCTGTTGGCGGTCTATGAAACGCTGAGCGGATGCTGAGTTGCGAAATGGCACGGCGATGTGCATAATCATCGGACAAGGGGTGGGAAGATGAATACTTACGAGAAAGCCCGCGAGATTCTAGCCGAGATCGACCGTGTCTTAGCTCGAGTTGATGAGAAACAAATCACCCAGCTGTGTGACGCTATTCAATGGGCACGACACATCTTCATCCACGGCCTGGGCCGGGAAGGTCTTGTCATGCGGGCGTTCGCTATGCGCCTGATGCACTTGGGATTAAAGGTGGCGGTGGTGGGCGATGTGACAACGCCGCCTATCGGACCGGGTGACCTGTTGCTTGCCTCTTGTGGGCCCGGTCACCTGGCAACCGTTCAGGCGCTCGTGGAGATCGCGTGTCGTGCAGGCGGTCAAGTGGCAGTGATAACCGCCCAGCCAGAGGCGCCGGTGTCCCAAAAGGCGGACATAGTGGTCTACTTGCCTGCCCAAACGATGGCGGAAAAGGAGATGAGCCGTTCTTCGCAGGTAATGGGCTCAGCTTTTGAGCAGTCAATGTGGATCCTGTTGGATGCGCTGGTGCCCCGCTTGCAGGCTGCACTGGGCCAGAGCGCCGAGGATCTTCGCCGACGACATACCAATCTGGAGTGAGACGATGCAAGCTGTTGTGTTTACCGCCCCTGAAACCGCTAGTTTTGAACGAGTGCCCGATCCGATATGCCAGCCGGACGAAGTAATCGTGCGAGTGGCCCGGACAGGGATTTGTGGCACCGATGTGCACATCTATTACAACGAGTATATGTCCGAGTTCCCGATTATCCCAGGACACGAATTCGGAGGGACGATCGTCGAGGTTGGCAAGGAAGTAACGGACTTCAGAGTGGGAGATCGCGTGGCGCCGGATCCCAACCTGTACTGTGGTCGTTGTTACTTTTGTCGCAATGAGCAGGCCAATCACTGCCTGAATTGGCAGGGTGTCGGCATCACGCGACCAGGTAGCTTTGCTGAGTATGTCGCTGTGCCGGCGCGGGCCTGTTACCGGCTGCCGGATGAGATCGACGACGCCCAGGCGGCTTTCGTGGAACCATTGGCGTGCGTCGTCCATGCGCTCAAGCGCCTGAGGGTGTGGCCGGGCGATGAGGTGCTGATCTTCGGCGCTGGTCCGATGGGTTTGATCCTGGTGCAGGCATTGCGCCACAGCGGGGCTGCTCAGGTGGTGGTGGTGGAGAAGCAACCTGATCGTCTGGCATTGGCTCAGCGAATGGGTGCCACAGCTGTGGTGCTCGCCGGACCTGACCAGACAGAGGCGCTGCGTGCGCTTGCCCCCTATGGCTTTGCACTGGTGGTCGATGCCACAGGAGTGCCGGCCGTCATTGAACAGGCGTTCACCTACTTAAAGCCGCGGGGCCAATATCTACAGTTCGGGGTAGCACCCAATCATGCTACGATCAAACTGAACCCCTATGACGTCTTCCGATATGATTGGACTATTATCGGTAGTTTTGCCCTGTGCTATACGTTCCAGCCAGCGATTGCTTGGCTCGCCAACGGGGTCATTGACGTTGCACCCCTCATCAGCCACACAGTGCCGCTGCGCGAATTTGCCAGCGTGTTTGATCTATTTCGGGCAGGTAAGACGCTGAAAGTGCAGCTGCAACCTGATGTCTGAGAGACGGGGTGTAGAGCAAACAACAAAGAGGGCTCCTGGGGAGCCCTCTTTGTTTTGGGTATGTCAACTATACGCGTGTCCTACCAGCAGCAGTATCCCCCGTCAATGATCAAGTCGCTGCCAGTCATAAAGTCGGATGCCTCTGAAGCCAGGTAAACCACGGCTCCCTGGAGGTCAGACACCAATCCCATACGGCCAAGCGGTGTGAGGCTGATCCACAGCTTCTCGAGCTCGCGCCCTTCTGGGGTGCTGATAAACTGCTCCACCAACGCCGTGCGGGTATAGCCGGGGCTGATGCTGTTGACGCGGATTCCACGGCTGGCCCACTCCGCCGCCAAGCTGCGCGTCAGGTGGATGACGCCAGCCTTGGTCGCGTTGTACGCCGCTTGATTTTGCGGACGGTTCACGATGTGTCCCGACATGGAGGCCGTGTTGATAATCTTGCCATACCCGGCTTTCAGCATCACCTGTGCCTCTGCCTGGCAGCACAAGAAGACGGCATTCAGGTTGAGGTCGACCACACGCTTCCAATCGGCATAGTCGAGGGTTTCCGAGTCGTGCCAGTGTGCGATGCCGGCATTGTTGACACCGATGTCAAGCCGTCCCCACCGGTCAACCACTTCTTGAACCATGCGCTTAACCTGATCGGGCTGGGTCACATCTGCCAGCACCACCATGGCTTCAATGCCGGCTGCCTGGAGCGTTTCGCAAGCTTTGTGAGCGAATTCTTTATTTATGTCAACTATTGCCACTTTTGCGCCTGCCTGGCCAAGTGCCTCGGCATATCCGAATCCGATACCCATGGCACCACCGGTAACCAGTGCTACCCGGCCATCCAGTCGGAAGCGTTCCAAGATCGGTTTGGATGTCTGAACGTTGTCGCTCATATGCAATTCCTCTCAAGTCAAAAGGTGTCCCCGCTGTCGACAGCGCAATGTATCAAGCGTTTATTCATAAGGTGGATACGCTGTGTGCGTGCTCTTATCCCCAGCGCATGATGACGTACATGAGTATCAGCGAAATGACCGTGGCAATCGGAAGTGGCAAGTAAAACTCAATGAAACGCAGCCACAGGAGATGAATGGCCACCAACAACACACCGCCGATGAAGAAGCGGTCCCAAAGGTTGGTGGTGATGGGCAAGAAACCTTTGCGTCCGACATGACGCACAGGTGCCGCGACGGGAGTCGTATTGTTTGTCTTCGATGGTTTTTGGGGTTCTTCTGCCATGGGGCTTATTCCTTCACCGCACCGAAGGTGAGGCCGGTTACGATGTATCGCTGAACTAGGGAGAGGAAGAGCAGACCAGGTAAGATCGCCACGACCGCCATCGCCGCCATCTCGCCCCAGTTGGTACCCGTGACGGTCACAAACTCCGCCAGTCCGGTCGTGATAGTACGTGCGTTGACACTTGTCAGAGTGGCGGCAAACAGATATTCGTTCCAGGCGAAGATCCAGCTCAAGATGCCGCTGATGGCAATAGTCGGGGCAGCCAGTGGCACAATAATGCGCACGATCACGGTCAAGGTGTTTGCGCCATCTACCAGGGCTGCTTCATCCAGCTCAGCTGGAATGCCATCGATCGTGCCCTTGAGCAACCAGATAGCGAAGGGAAGGTTGAACACACAGTAGATCAATATGATACCAATGTGGGTATCGAACAAGCTCCATTCCCCGATCTTGATGACACGTGTATACAGCAGAAACAGAGGCAACAGGAAAACAGCCGGCGGTGCCATGCGATTGGTGATCGTCCAGAAGAAGATATTCGCATCACCCTTCAGCCGATAACGGGAGAGCGCGTAGGTGGCCATGATCGCTAAGATCATCACCAACACCGCGTTGGAGGTGGCGATGATGAGCGAGTTCACCAAGTAACCTCGATAAGCGGGATTTGAGAGTGGCTTAAGGTAATTCTCGGCGAAGAAGGTGGTCTGGATCAGATTGGGCCCGCCGAACAGCTCCACTCTACTGCGTGCCGAGACCACGAACATCCAGTAGATAGGAAGCAACGTGAACACTGACATAAAGATCCAGACGAGATAAGTCACAACTCCGCCCAGGGTTTTGCGTAAGGGTCTGGACGCCATAACGTACCTCACGAAGCAGTCTGCTTTCCGCTCTGAGTAATGGCTATAAATAGTAGCCAACTCAGCACAATGGTGAAATAAAGGGTCAGCAACGACATCGCAGCGCCGTATCCATATGCTGTCTTCGGGAAGACGACCAGCCAGATGTGTAATCCGACGAAGCGAGTCGATGTACCAGGTCCACCGCCGGTGAGCATCCACACCTCGTCCACGACGCGCAACGCGTCCATGATGCGAATGAAGGTGGTGGTCACCAACACTGGTGTCAGCAGGGGCAAGGTCAGGTAGCGAAAGACTTGCCAACGATTGGCACCATCTACCAACGCCTGCTCAAATGGCTCCCGAGGAAGGGCGGTTAACCCAGCCACCAGGGTCAACGTGACGAAGGGTGTCCAGTGCCAAATATCCATCAAAACAATGGTGGTAAAGGCATGGCTCGCGTACCGGCTGATGCTGTACTCGATCCCGAACCACTTGTCCAGATAATACGGGAGCGGGCCGAAGCCAGGTATGGTGAAGAGGCGCCAGGTTGCGCCCACCGCAATGGGTGCTACGACCAAAGGCAAGGCGTGAATGGTGCGAAATACCGAACGTCCCCAGAAATTTTTAGCCAACAATTGAGCGAGCCCAAAGCCCAGCAGGAGCTCACTTGCCACCACCCAGATCATAAATTGCAATGTGCGTCCTAAGGCAGCCAGGTATTCGCTGTCGAATACCAGTCGACGGTAGTTGTTCACACCTGCGAATACCATCCCCACTTTGGCCGCGAAGATGTCCCAATCGAAGAACCCAACATATACAACGTACAGGAATGGTACGACACCGACGAAGCCCAGAATGATAAGGGTGGGGGCTAGAAGCCCCCACCCGACGCGGGTTGCCCTCATAGCGCTTTCCCCTGGAGCACGAATGCTACTTTCCGTAACCGAGCCGGACGAGCTCAGCGTCGACTGCGGCGGCTGCCTGGTCCAACGCATCCGCGGTGCCCATCTCACCGCTAATGCCCTTGTAGATGAAGGGTGCGATGACCTCGCGGATCGTGGCATGGAACGGGAAAGGAGGCGCACCACCGAACAGGAAGCCTTTCTCCTTCAGCAGAGTGAAGTATCCATCCACCTTCTTGTCGAACTCGCGCAGCTTGGGATCATCGAAGGTGGCGGTTTGGGTGACGCGCGCAGCTGCCATGGCCCAGTCAACCTGGATGTCTGGCCGGGAAAGCCACTGCAGCCACAAGAGAGCCGCTTCTTTGTTCTTGGAGGAGTGTGGGATACCGTAGGCACCACCGTCGTAATAGCCGATATAGCCCTTATTGCGCAGGATCTTGTCCTCGAGGACACCGGCATATAGCGGCGGCAGAGCCACTCCCACCTTGCCTACGACCTTGGAGCGGGTCTCATCGGTGGCGATCCAGGCGGCGTTTTCGCCATATACCCAGCCCTGGGCAGCGCGGCCGGCCGCAAAGCTGGCGGCTACCTCATCCCAGGTGCTGGCAGTAGCCTCCGGTGGGGCATACTTCAGCATATCGACCCAGAAGGCGAACGCTTCTTTCGCACGGTCACTGTTCATAGTGCCGCCGTTCGCCACTGTGGCCTTCCAGTTGTCCATGTTGATGCCCCAATTGTAGACCCCAAAGCTGGGCAGGATGGTCTCGAACATTTCATAGAAGGAGGAGGGGTGTCCTGTGTTTGCCTGCACGGTAGTACCCCACAGCTCCATGTTGTGATCCTTGCCCCATTTGGTGAAGAACGCCGCGATGTCGGCATATTGCTTATGATTCACCGCCGGCGCTAGAGGATAGCCGTATTCCTTCTCAAAGAAGCGCGCATCTACACCATTATGCGCTACGCCAACGTCTATCCGAGAGCTCTGGCATTGATGGGATCCGGCAAGATTGACCTCAAACCCCTGAT
>QEXY01000002.1 GCA_003130875.1 Ardenticatenia bacterium | reverse complement strand
TGGCTGCTTGATAAGCCATTTTCAGCAGACGGGTGTAGGCATCGGGGCTGACCGGGCGGAAGCCCCATTCCAGCGACAGGTTAGGCTCATTCCAGATAATGATATAATGGACGCGCCCATTATAGCGGCTCACAAAGTCACCTACGAAGTGTGCGAAATCCGGGTAATGTTCCTCGTTCAAGAACGAAGAGACGCTGCCGGTAGGACGTGCCCACTGCGGCACCATTCCCAGCCGCGCAATGACGGTCAGGCCCTGATGTACCGCGTGATCGATCACAAGATCAGCGTGCTTCCAATCTTGCAAGCCAGGTAAAGGCTCAATATAGGCCCAGGGAAAGTATTCCACGATCCAGCGTGCTCCCATCTCGCGCACCATCTCGAGGGTGCGTCGGATCTTGGCTGCTTCGACTTCATCTGTGAGGCGGGTGTGGACACCGATTTTGGGGTTTGTGGTGCGCACATGGTGTGGCGGGCCAAGCGGAGCGTCGGTGTGGGCAATCGAAGTGGTCAGCACCCAGGCAGAGAACAAAAATATGATAGCTGAGATGACACAGCGGCACAACCGGAAGGGAACATGGGGGACGCAACAGATCTGGACGTGTTGCACAGGATGGCGCGCTTACTCCTCCTCTTGTATCGGGCCAAGAATTGCGACCAAATCGCCGTGGACATCCACAACAGCCTGGAACCCGAGCATTCCAAGCCAGGCACGTGCTTCTTCGGGAAGGCCATATTGCAGCAGCTCGTCAAGATTTTTCATCGAGGCGTCCACCATGGCTTTGCTGAACAGATCGTCACGTCCCAACAGCGCCAGCACGTCCCGTGTCACCGTCTCTCGATGGAGAGCGAGTTGATCTTGAAACCATTTGAGAATCTGGCGATCGACGTACTCAGAGGGGACATGACGTCGGAAGCCGGCATCGAGGATGACGTAATGGGGCTCATCACCGACATAAGCCACCTCAGCCGGTTCACCTGCTTCGTTGAACACCAGGCCGCTGAAGAGCGGCGCCCGCACTGTCTTTGCCATGGCGTTTAACCATGATACAGGATGAGGATGACCGAGATGCCGAAGAGCAGCACCGAAATTTGCAATGGACGGTCGGTCAGCACGACCTCGTCGGGGGCGCCACCATCCCCGCGCACATGGATCACGTACAGGTAGCGGAAGATGCCATAGATGACAAAGGGGATTGTGAGCATCATGGTATGGTCCTTGGGCAGGTTCGGCGCCGAGAACGTGTACAGAGCATAGGTCATCACCGTGCCAGCGGTCACCACAGCCATCATCTCATCCAGGAATGCCAAGTTATAATGATCCAGAATGGAGCGACTGTGAGAGGCATTCTGTCCTAGTAAGGCGATCTCCTGGCGGCGTTTGCCGAGTGCCAGGAAGAGCGCCAGCAGGGTGGTGAACACGTAGAGCCACGGCGAAAAGCGTTCTGCCCAGACCAAAGGGACGCCCGCCGCGACACGTAGCACAAACCCGGCTGCCACGGCCATCACATCCACAATCACCACATTCTTGAGCCAAAAGGAATAGGCGACGTGTAGCCCCCAATAGCCCAAGACAATCCAACCGAAGAGTGGGTCGAGCAGATATGCCAGGGGTAGCGTGATCACCGGGATCAAAACCGCCGCTGCTACCGCCACGGAAGGGGATAATCGCCCAGACGCCAGCGGTCGGTTGCGCTTGGTGGGATGGCGCCGGTCCTTTTCAATGTCCACCAAATCGTTGATAAGATAGACCGCCCCGGAGATCAGGCACAAGAGGACAAATCCACCCAGGGAACGCAGCAAAGGCTGTGCCTGGAAGATCTTAACGTCGAATACCAATGGCACAAACACAAACCCATTCTTGATCCACTGCTTAGGACGCAGCGTCTTGAGGAGAGCCAGTAGCATTGTCGCTTCTCATGCCCATTTTGGTGATTCTGTAATGATGAATGCAATCATAACATAAACGACGAGCCCAGCAAGTTTTGGGTTCCGCGTGGTCGCGCATGTGTGGACTGCCGCATGGACAATGGCAGGAGCCTTTTAAGAGCTCCTGCCATTGTTCTCGATGGTTCGGTATGGTTTTGGGCGGCAGTTTTTACGGACGGGTCATCTTGGAGACATCGGCACCTATGTCCTCCAGGCTGTCGTACAGCACCTGCAAAACATATTTGGGGTTGTGTGTGAAGGCGCCGGGATCTTTGGTGGCATACTGGAAGTTGTAGGCGGCTTTGAGAAGGCGAGGCGTCCATTTATTGAAAGCATTGTCAAACCTGGCCTCGTCCGCATCCACCATACCGTTGCCGTTGGTATCCGCGAAGAAATAGGGATAGACGCTGGGATGATAAGCGATCTGCACTCCCGTCTTGGCCGCTGAGTAATTCTGCAGAGCGGGATAGAGCAGCTCGCGCATGGTGGCAATCTCGCCAGCAACCCCTTCCGCGGTATCGCCATCACCATCATAATCAGCAGCGGCGAGGCGAATGTTGACCAGGTCTTCCTCACTTGCCACACCAGCATGACATTTACCACACGCCTCGAACCTCACCTGAAGTCCATGCGCAGGATGGCAGCTGACGCAGCTGGAGAACTCTGGGGCATGGGCGAAGAGCCCAACATACGTTTTGCCTTCATACTCATAGGCACCCTTGGCCTCTGTACCGAAGCGTGTCGCACCGGCAGCGAAGTAGTGGATGTTGAGGAATCGTAGTTTGTCGGAGACCTCATCGGGTGGCAGGTCCTTTACCAGCCGGTTGACACTTACTGTCGACTCGCGCCCTTGATGGCATTCCATGCACAGGTTGGTGTTCGGATCACCGCTGTCAATCACCGCACCGCTGGGGAACTCTACCTGCTTCACTTCGTACAACGTGAAAGTGGTCAGGTCGTTGTGACATGTGGCACAGTTAAACCCATTCGCAGGCGGTTGGGTGATGGTGGCTTTGTCACGCACATACAAGGGCAACCCCTCGGAGGAGTGGCACTTACTGCACGCAGCCGGCACGGCGCCGGTCTCATCCCAGTGGCGGAATGCTTCCTCAGAGCCGGCGAAATGGCCATAGTCAATGCGATGTGCCTTGCTGAGGTCGATAGGTTGGATCAGGACCGTGTTGAGATCGGCGATCGAGTCGTACAAGAGCTGGATGATGTATTTGCCGCCATGCATGTAGGCGCCGGGGTCCTTGAGAGAGGTCTGATAATTGTAGGCGGCTTTGAGCAGGCGTGGTGTCCATCTCTTGAACGCATTGTCAAATCTCGCCTCATCCGCATCGGCCACCCCATTGCTGTTAGTGTCAGCGAAGAAGTAAGGATACACGGCGGGATCATAGGCAATAGCGCTCTGGGTCACCTGGATGGCATAGGCCTGGATGGCCTGGTAGAGCATATCGCGCAGCCCTTGCAGCTCATAATAGATGCCTTCTTGGGTATTTCCATCGCCATCGTAGTCCATCAGCGAACCGGCCATGCGGATGTCGCGCACTTGCTCCGGTGTCGTTACGCCAGGATGACAGGTGACACATGCCTGCAAGTTGAGCTCCAGCGTGTGCGGATTGTGGCATTGGACACAGGTGCTGAAGCCCTCCACATGGACGAAGTTGCCATCGTATTTCTGTCCGTCGTATTCGTAGCCGCCTTTTGCCAACGTGCCGTACTTGGTCGCGGTGGCGGCGTAGTAATGAATGTTGCGGAATGTCAGCTTGTCCGAAACCTCGTCCGGACCGACTCCGGCATCGGCGATCGCTTTGTCCACGCTGATCTTCGACTCGCGACCTTGATGGCATTGCATACAACGCGCCTCAGAGCCCAGGCCTTTGATCTCAACCCCAGAGGGCATCATCACACTGGTCATCTTAATTGTGGCCTCGTTGTGACATGCCACACAGGTGATCACTGAGCCGACGGGTGCCGGCTTGTCCACCGTGCCGACCGCCGATCCGTCTACGCCCAAGAAATCTTGATACCCATAGGTGCTGTGGCATTTGGCGCAGGCAACGGGAATCTCAGGTGGTGTCTCTGCGTTCCAGTGTGTGAAGGACTCCGCATTTGCGTCCGCATGGCCGGAACGGGCCCATTCTTTTTCGAACGGGACTTCAATAGGGGGTGTGGCGGCAATCGCAACAGGGTTGGTCGGGATAACATAGGGCTGCCCAACCACCATCACAGTAAATCCAGCTATCGCCGCACATATGAGGATCGCTATCCTTCTCATCCAGCTCCTCCCTTAAAGAACGTGTCAATTCCAAATTGTTCCGTACCTTGCTAATCCGAGGATGTCTGTAGCTTAATTGGGACAGCTTTAATATAGTTTTTCCTCTTCTCTTGGTTCGCACCTCCTTTCGTTTCGTTCTGCGGCTGTGGTCTTCCCGGAAATTTGACAATATCTTTCCCGGTCCGGTCTCAACCATTGCATGAGTCGAAGGATACTCCAGTGTATGGGAGCGTTGGGATCGAGCGATGGACAGAGGACACCATATATTTCAGTAACATTATAGCATAAGGATGCCTTTCCTGTCAATACAGAAAAAATTTGTGTGATGTACCTTAAACCTAAATTATATTCTCAGGAGCGTTTCTCGTTTTTCCTTGCATCCTGTGTCCGTCATAGGGTGTGAGCAGATCTTCACTGGGGCAGTGCCGTGGACAGGTGTCTTTCATTTTGGGGAGGGAGGGGAGATTCAAATCGAGCCACGTGCCTAAGCGAGTGGCTCTAATTGCTCCCCGCCGGTCGCAGCTCGAATCACCCTCGTAATCCTGGGTTAGCACTTCACCCCGCTTCCCAAATGTGAAGTACACTTCGCAGCGGACCTTCAGGTTGCGACGTCTCACATGATCACCTACAATTGAGTTTCTTGACTGGGTCAAGATTCGTGGGGCAGGACCTTGTTTATGGAAGAGCGTCTCCAGAAGCTGTTGGCGCATGCTGGATATGGCTCCCGCCGGGCGTGCGAGGAATTAATCCGCGAAGGGCGTGTGACGGTCAACGGCCAGGTTGCTCAATTGGGACAGAAGGTGGATCCGCAACGCGATCGCGTTGCGGTGGATGGCAAGCCGGTCCGAACTGAGCAAACATACACCTACGTTATCGTATACAAGCCACGCGGTGTGCTCTCAGACGAGCGCAGCAATGGCAGCAAAAACGTCGCTACCGTGCGTGAGATAGTGCCCATTCCCGGACATCTCTATCCGGTGGGACGGCTCGATCTGCGCAGCGAAGGGCTGGTATTGCTCACCGATGATGGTGATCTGGCCAACCTCTTGACCCATCCCCGCTATCAACACACGAAGGAGTATCGCGTGTGTGTTGTGGGACGACCAGAGGAGGAGACCTTGGACAAGTGGCGCAGAGGGGTCTTCTTGGATGGCCGGCGCACCGCTCCGGCTGAGGTAACCATCCTCCATCGGGAGCCCAGTCAGACGTGGCTGCGCGTTGTGTTGCACGAAGGCCGCAAGCGCCAGATCCGTCGCATTGCTGCCATGCTGGGGCATCCTGTGAAGCGGCTGATCCGTGTCCGTATCGGACCCATTCAGCTGGGCAATCTCAAGCCCGGTGAGTGGCGTCTCTTGCACGCGGGAGAGATCGCCCAGCTATTAGAGATAAAGAAACAGCTGAAATCTCATAATGAGCGTAAGAAACACCGTTTGCATCGCGATTGATGGCGAGGCGGCAGCCGGAAAAAGTACGTTGGGCAAGATGCTCGCTGCCCGATTGGGATACCTGTACTTTGACACCGGTGTCATGTACCGCGCTGTCGCCTGGGCAGCGTTGCAACGTGGGGTTGACGTGCACGATGAAGCCGCAGTGACCAGCCTGGCTGAAGAGATAGACATCCAGCTGGCGTTGCCGAACCGCGAGAGTGGGCAACACAGTTCCGTGTTCGTCGATGGGGTGGACGTTTCAGCGGCGATTCGCGAGCCTGAGGTGGATCAGGTAGTGTCCATTGTAGCAGCACATCCGGGGGTACGCCACGTGCTGCGCGAACGCCAGCGACAGATTGGTTTGACCCACAATGTGGTCATGGTGGGCCGCGATATCGGCACCGAAGTGATGCCGGATGCTGATCTCAAGATCTATTTACGTGCTCCCATCGAGGAACGTGCACGGCGTCGTTATCTCGAATTACGCGCACGTGGTGAAGAGATATCTTACGAGCAAGTCCTCAATTCCATGCGGCAACGCGATTACCTGGACACCCATCGTGCCGTAGCGCCCTTGCGCGTTGCCGACGATGCTATCGTGATCGACACCGGCGATCTCAGCATCGAAGAGATGCTCGCGCACGTGCTGGAGATCGTCCACTTGAGAGTCGGTGCGCGTCTATGAGCAGATTCTCTTTGAGTTATGTTAACCATGATGCGTGCCGTTTGGGTTCCGCATGCGGGAAACATGAGAACGAACGTGGACTTACGTGTACACCCAACTAGGCTAAAGAGTGGAGGAGGCGGTTGCGTAAGGGCTGTTGAACCTCATAGTTTGGCGGCACGATCGGGCATCCAACCCGGAGATGTGATCGTCGCAGTGAATGGCCATTTCCTCCGTGACGTGATCGATTTCCACTATTATGCCAGCGAAACCCACCTCGAACTCGTGATACAACGTGGCGAAGAAGCCTTATATGTGACAACAGAACGCCGGTTTGGAGAGCCCCTGGGCATCTCCTTTGTCCGCCCCACCTTCGACACGGATATCCATTGGTGCACCAATCGATGTGAGTTCTGTTTTGTGGCTCAGGCACCACGTGGGATGCGCCGCGAATTATACGTCCGGGATGACGACTACCGTTACAGCTTCCTGTTTGGGCAATTCGTCACGCTCACCAACCTGACAGAGGAGGATTGGCAGCGCATCGAGGAGCAGCATCTCAGTCCGCTTTACGTAAGCGTACACACCACTGAAAGGGATTTGCGCCGTCGGATGCTGGGCAAGGCAGACGCACCGGACATCATGGAACAATTGGGCTGGTTGGCCGAGCGAAACATTGAGGTGCATGCCCAGCTGGTGCTCGTCCCAGGCGTCAACGATGGCGTCCACCTGGAACGCAGCGTGACCGATCTAGTGACTCTGTACCCTGCGGTGCGCTCGGTCGCGATTGTGCCCGTAGGCGTGACTCGTCACCATGCCCCAGGGGTGCGGGCATACACTATGGAGGAAGCCGCGCAATTGTTGGAGCAAGTGCAGCCATGGCAGAAGCATTGCCGGGAGCAGCTTGGCGTAACGCTGGTATATCCCTCGGATGAGTGGTACTTGCTCGCTGGGAGACCGATCCCATCCGCAATGGAATATGACGATTTCGCCCAGCTGGAAAATGGTGTGGGGATCGTGCGTCGATTCCTGGATGAATGGAAGCGGTTGAAATCGCGAATTCGGCGCAGACAGCACCGCACATTCCCCTTGAAAGAAGGGAGGCCGTCTTCGGAGGAGTTACAAAGTCAGGGTCGGGGGAAGACAGGGATCACTGTGGTGTGCGGTCAGATGGCTGCTCCAATCCTGCAAAAAGTGTGCGCTGAAATGGAGGCCCTCGCTGACCGAGAGATCACTGTGTTCCCCGTCATCAACAATTGGTATGGAGGCAATGTAGCGGTCTCTGGACTGTTAACCGGCAGGGATGTGATCGAGCAGCTGCAAGACAAACAGGTTGGGAGGCAGGCACTTCTGTTGCCGCGGGTAATGTTCGACTCTACCGGACAAGTGACCCTGGACGACTTGACTCCTGAGGACATCCGACAGGCATTGGGAACTCCTGTGATAGTGGCCCAGAGCCCCAGTGACATATGGGATGCATTATGAAACGATCCAGTGGACGGATGAGTAGAGGACAGAGGAAGCGGGATCGATTCCACATGATCACCCTGGGCTGTCCCAAAAATCAGGTGGACTCCGAGGCAATCAGCGCCCGACTGGTGCAGTGTGGCTATCGCACTGTGGCCCATCCCGGAGGAGCGGATTTCATCATTGTCAACACATGTGGTTTTCTGGAGGCAGCGCGTCAGGAAGCTATCGCTACCCTGCGTACACTGGTGGCGCGTCGACGGCCAGGTCAGCACGTGATCGCGGCCGGTTGCCTGGCACAGCTCTGGGGAGCGGAGCTGGCCCGCGTTGTGCCAGGGCTGGATGGGATCATCGGAACGCACGGCTGGAACGATATATCCCAGGTACTTGAACGCCTGGCATCGCGGGTGGCGCATCGTGACACCCCGGTTGTCCAAGTGTCGGAAGTAGAACGCCCATTGCCCGACCCAGGCGTGCTACGGCTTAACGGCCGGCAACCACGTGTCAGTGCCTACCTCAAAATCGCCGATGGGTGTTCGGCCCGGTGTGCCTTTTGCCTTATTCCCACGATCAAAGGGCCGGCACGCAGCCGACCACGTGCTGTGATCCTGCGCGAGGCGCGAGAGCTGGTGGATCAGGGCGTCCGGGAGCTCATTCTAATCGCTCAAGACACCACCGCCTACGGTTGCGACCTCGGTGAGCGCGAGGGATTGGCCACGCTGATCGAAGAAATCTTGCAGGTGGTGCCAGAATTGCGCTGGCTTCGTCTGATGTACGCATATCCCGGACGAGTCAGCGAACGGCTGATCGAGGTCATGGCCACCCATCCCCAGGTGTGTCACTATCTGGATCTGCCCGTGCAACATGGGCATTCGGCGACGTTGCGGCGTATGCGCCGACCCCATGACGTGGCCGAGCTGATCCATTGTATCGAGCGCCTGCGTCAGGCAATGCCTGACATCGCGCTGCGGACCAGCTTGATCGTGGGTTACCCGGGTGAGACAGAAGAGGAATTTCAAGCCTTGTTGGACTTCATGCAAACGGTACGCTTCGATCGCGTCGGTGTTTTCTCGTATTCGCGTGAGCCAGGCACACCAGCGTACGAGCTGCCAGGCCAACTCCCCGAGGAGGTCAAGCAAGCGCGTTACGAGCGTGCTATGCAGCTGCAACAATCGATCAGCTGGGAACACAATCAAGCGCAAGTGGGCCGGCAGTTAGAGGTTCTGGTCGAGGGCGCCAACGATGGCATTTCTGTCGCGCGTTCGTATCGCGACGCGCCTGAGGTGGATGGGTTTGTGCTTATCCAAGGGGAATATCCCGTCGGCAGCTGGCTGAACGTCCGCGTCACCGCGGCAACCCCCTACGATCTCATCGCCGTCACCGAGACTTCAGAACGCGAATCCCCTGTATGCACAAGGGCCGAGATTTGATGAGCGAGCGCATCCAGCTCCAGCTTTCCGCTATGGCGCATGGGGGACCGGCTCTGGGACGTTATGAAGGACGCGTCGTCTTCGTGCCGTATGGCGTTCCCGGTGACACGGTGGTGGTGGAAATCGAAATGAGCAAGAAAGATTGGGCACGCGCTCGTCTGCTCGAGGTAGTGACACCCTCTCCAGATCGCGCATCCCCGCCCTGTCCCTATTTCGGGCCACACGGGTGTGGCGGTTGTCAATGGCAACACATCCGCTATGAAGCGCAATTGGGTTATAAGACGGCCGTCGTGCGTGATCAACTCGCTCGTCTGGCCGGCTTCAGTGAAGCTCCTGTGCGACCCATGCAATCGGTGGGAGAGCCATGGGCCTATCGCAATCACGTGCAACTCCATCCCGCTCCAGAGGGATTGGGTTACATTTCTGCGGATGATAATCGGCGCGTGCAGCCAGTTGAGCGATGTCTCATCATGCATCCGCTGCTCGCCGAGCTGTACGAACAGTTAGACCTGGAGATAGAAGGACTGGTGCAGCTCTCGTTGCGCGCTGGCGTGCGCACTGGCCAACGCATGGTGATTTTCGAGACAGAAGATGAAGAACCTTTTGAGATCGAAGTGGACGTTCCGGTCTCGTGCGTGTTGCTGCGGCGTGATGGATTGCCCATCACGCTAGTGGGATGGGATTTCTTAGAGGAGGAAGTGGCAGGCCACCGCTACAAAGTTTCCGCCGGCAGCTTTTTTCAAGTCAACACAGCCGGCGCTGAAGCCCTGGTTCACACCGTGAGCGATATGCTGGCACCCCAGGCTCACCAGCGGCTCTTAGATCTCTATGCCGGGGTGGGATTGTTCAGCGTGTCGCTGGCGAAGCACGTCGCGCGTGTGATCGCCATAGAGGAAAATCCTATCTCGGTGCTGGATGCCCGGGAAAATTTGCAGCGCGCTGGGCTGGATAATGTGGAAGTGATCCAGGGCGATGTGACCGAGATGCTCTCATCGCTGGAAGGCCCGATCGAATTAGTTGTTGCTGATCCACCCCGCGCGGGGTGCGGAACCGCTGTGGTAACCCGTCTGGCAGAGTTAGGTGTGGAGCGTCTGGCGCTCGTCGCCTGTGACCCAGCAACCCTGGCACGCGATGCACGGACCCTCGGGGAGTGTGACTACCGCCTGGTAGAAGTGTGTCCACTAGATCTCTTCCCCCAGACTTATCACATTGAAAGCGTCGCCCTTTTCGTGCGCGGGTGAAGCGTCACCTTTATCTTTATGATGAAGACGAGAGGCAGCTCCCATCAGGGTGGTGGAGCTGCCTCTCCCAAAGGAGGAGAACCCGTGTGTTTGGTAGTACATGGCTATTCAGGGTGGAACTCGACAGTGGCGGTTCCGACGCCGTCCAGGAAAAGCTCAACCCCCACTCCGGCACCTTCGAGGATCACCTGGTAAACGCCGGCGTTCAGGCCACCAACGTCACAGGCACCGGGACCATGTTCGGGTTTGGTGCCCGTAATGCAAGTTGTCTCGAATCCAGGGGGTGCCTTAATCCGGATGGTTTGATCGTTCATTCCGGTACGCACCACCAGGATTGAAGCGGGTCCGAGCGGTTTGTTGCCACTGGTGTTTTCCACAACATTGGCCACCCAACGCGTACCACCGGCTGTCGCCACGGCAACGCCTCCCTCAGGTGTCACCGCTTTCTTGCGAAATTCCACCAGAGGCCGGTGTCCAGGATGGACTTGTGCTTGGACGACACGTGTCGGCTCACCTTCAATAAACACATCGTAGAAGCCCGGAGCAATGTCGCGGAAGACCGCTGTCGGCACCCAGCTGAACTCGAAATTGACGCTGGCAACACGCCGTTTCACCGCTCCACTGGCATCGCGCACAATGACGGGCACCCCTTTGCCATCCCACACCATCACCATGAGAGTGGTCCGCTGCTGGGGATCCTCGGGATCAGCTGTCTGATTGCCCACCCAGACCTCCTCGGCGCGCACCACGGTCACACCCGGTTCAGAGCTCGGAGCATAGCTCGCTGCCTGCACAATCGGAGTGACGCCACCGGTCGTGGCCGGGCAGGGCGGCGTTGTGCAAAGCAAAGCGCTGGGCGGCTGATAGGTCGGCGGCTGACTCACCGGGGTCGGTGGAAGATAGGCCATCCCTGGTGGATTGGGGTTGTACTCCGGTGGGATGAGCGGGGCACCCCCGGAGGGTGTGGGCGGCTGGTAGCTGGGCGGTGGATAAGGCGTCGGCATTTCGTATGGATAAGCGGGATAGGTGGGGGGCGATGCAGGTTCTGGGATAACCGGCATCTCCACTTCTGGCACGCTCGGAAGCATCTCCATAGTCCCAGATGGCACACATAGTCGCTGACCCGCATAGATCAGATTAGCGTTTGCGATGGCATTTGCTTGGATCAACGAGCTCACCGTTACCTGATAGCGCATCGCGATGCTGAAGAGCGTTTCTCCAGGTTGCACGGTATGGTGAGCGAGACAGCCAAAAGCGGTTGGGGAGGCATCCGGCTGGCCGGATGGGATCACCAAAACCTGGCCTGCGAACACAAAGTCATTGGTTCCCAAGCCATTGGCGGCGGCGAGCTGGGCTACACTGATGCCGTAGAGCGCTGCAATGGACGTCAATGACTCGCCAGGGTTCACAATGTGCTCTTTGGGCACACTTGCCGGTCCCCCAGGCGTTGGAATAAGCAGGCGTTGGCCGGCATAGATCAAATTAGCATTCCGTATGCCGTTGGCCAACATGATCTCACTGATGGTCACACCATAACGCGCAGCAATTGCAGCCAGCGTTTCGCCTGCTGCTACGACATGGTAAACACCCTCCTGCTCTCCTGGCGCAGCGAGTGCACCAGGGGGTAGCAGCGTAATGCAGCAAACGACCACCAGTGCAATTGGGCCGAGCACTTTGATGGACATTTGTTTTTACCTCCCTAATTTAGACGCAGTTTTTTCACACTGCGTCCTATATGCAGACGGTTTCGCGAGGATGTGCACTTTGTCAGGTACGATCTTGTCGTTTACATAATACACCAATTCGTTGAATATGTCAAGAGCTTTTTTGAAAGGGTGTTGAGAAACATCCAGGTTGCCGTTTTTTATCGATTTATTTTCGAGCGAAAATCTGAGTGGCCCAGGGACTTTCTCAACACCCTCTTTTTGTGAGGAACGCATGGACGCGATTGCTGAAACCGCACGCGAGAGGTGTCCATTGCAAGGGGCACAGGTCAACAGGGCACTAATCCGCAATTTGTGATGCTGCTAGCTTTGCCCGGCATCTTCAGACAAGAGGGCGCCTTCCAGGTGGGCGTCGGCCAGTTGCACCTCGGCCAGGTTGGCGCCGGTCAGGTTCGTACCTTGCAAGTCGGCACCACGCAGGTCAGCTCCACTGAGGTCACAGCCGTGCAGGTTGGCGCCTGCCAGGCGTGCGCGGCTGAGGTTGGCGCCACGCAGGGTGGCGCCATCGAGCTGGGCGTCGCTCAGGTCGGCATCTGTCAGCATGGCCAGGTTGAGGTTGCTGTGAGATAACACGGCGTGGCTCAGTCGTGCCCCGGCGAGGTGCGTGCCGCTCAGGTCGGCACCGCGCAGGTCAGCGCGACGCAGGTCGGCCTCGCTCAAGTCCGCCTCGTGTAGCTCGACATGATGCAGGCTTGCCTCGTAAAGTTTCGCCTGGCATAGCCGGGCACCCCGCACCGTTGCGCCATCCAGGCAGGCGCCGCGCAGATCGGCAGCGCTCAAATCGGCGCCGCTCAGGTTGGCTGTGCTGAGGTTGGCGCCGCTCAGATTGGCATGGCGCAGGTTGGCACGGCTCAGGTCGGCGCCGGAGAGGTCAGCGCGGCTCAAGTGGGCATCCTGCAGGTCGGCGCCGCTCAGCCACAATGCGCGCCCCGGGGGACGGGTGTTGAGCAGCAGGTAGAGCTCATTGCTGGTGAATTGCATGAGGTAAATCTCCTCTGAGCCAAGGAAAGTCGCCATTCATGGGCGAAGTGGCTATGACACGATGTAAGGTGCTGGTTTGTTTAACCTGTTCTGATGGCACACCGTCGTTCATCGGCGGCTGGCAAGCACGGCAAATGCAGGCCCGTTGGGGTGATCGTAATCGTCGAAATTGATCTTGATCTTCCCAAAACCGAAATGCTCCAGACATGCCAGGATTTCCCCGCGATACATCCAATTGCTGAATGGACGACTCCCGCCGCAAAAACTCAGTGAACGTAATGTCTCATCATCATAATACTGTCGGACGAGCGTGTACGCAAAGCCGGCGTAATGCCCCCTTTCTGTAACAGGAAACCTTTTTTGAAAACCCTTGGATTTTGCCCATTTGTCGTCGTAGTAGTGCGTCCAAAGAAAGATGTGCGTTTGACAACGTTGCGCCAGCAAGGCGATCAGCTCGACCGGGTTGACCATATGATACAGGACACCGCTCGCCACCCCGATGTCAAACTGCGGACAATCCACACTTTTCAGATACTCGACACAATCGCCGCACAGGAATCGGACCCGCTGCATATTCAGCAGCTCTTTGACGATCAGACAACGCAAATAGGCATGGGTATTGGATTCAACTGCGACGATGGACGCAGCACCCGCTCGCTCCAGCATATAGGAGTGAGCGCCCTCCAAGGGGCCTAGCTCCAAGATGTGACGGCCATGCAGATCGCCCACCTCAGAGACCAGCCAGGTGATGCGACCATCCTGAAATAATTCCATATGCCCTGCCTGGCAGCCATCCAGAGGGGGTGGCAGCTTTGAGGACCACTCACCCCGAAAGATGTCGAGGGCATTCTGGGGTGAGGGAGCGCTCGTTACATAGTATCGGTTGGACAAAGCAGAACGATTGACCGGTTGTGCAGTATGGCCTACCAGTTTGCCCCAGGCACGTTGCAAGCGCTCCCAAACTTTCCTCTCCATAGAGCCAGAACCATCACTCCCGTGAAAGATCAGGGCATAAGGGTGTTGAAAAAGTCCCTTGACCGCTCAGATTCTCATAGGAAAATGGGCCAATAAAGCGGGTAACTAAAGAGTTTTTCAACACCCTCAGGGCACGTTATCTTCGCTGTGCGATGCTCTATGCTATTGCACCCGTTTCTCGCGGTGCGTTCCCGGCTTATTCTGCCCCCAGCGATTTCAGGTATGCATAGCTCTGCCGCACCGCTTCGTCGCCGGCGACTTCCAGCGTGGTATAGCCGTCAAAGCCGATCTTCATCAGCTCCTGAAACACGCCCTTGACGTCCACCACGCCGCTGCCCAGCGGGATCACGGCCATGCCGGTGCCGTGCAGCGTGCCACGCTTCGCCTCCATCTCCGCTGGCATGTCCTTCCAATGCACATGCTCGATGACACTCCCCAGCCGTCGCACCATTTCCACCGGATCGGTGCCGCCCAGCCACGCATTGCCAGTGTCCATATTGACGCCCAGCGCCGGGCTGTTGCAGACCTCGAGGATCTTCTCCATCCAGTCGATCGAATCGGTATAGCGGCCATGGGGTTCCAACAGGATTTTGACTCCGTGGTCGGCTGCCACGCGCAGCGGCTCGTAGAGCTTCTCGCGGATGGAGAAAAGCGCTTCCTTCTCGCTCAAATTGCGCCCAAAGTCGGTTTCCGGGTCGCCCTCGCTGGTGATCACATGGCGGACGCCCATAGCTGCCGCCGCGCGCACCGCTTTGATGATCTGTGCAGTGCCGTAGCGCCAGGGAGCGGTGGGGTCGAGCAAGTTGGCATGGGCACAATAGCTGGTGATGGTGAGGCCATGCTTGTCGAACAAACGCTTAATGTCGAAGGGGTTGGCGTCCAGACTGGCGACCGCAGCAAAGCCATAAGCCACTCCCAGCGAAGCACCGTCGCAGTTGTCAGTGACATCGGCGTACTGGAATCCCCACGCCTTAATGCGGCTCAGCTGATGGTCGAGGGTAGAAAAGGGGTCGATGAGCGCAAAGCAACCTACTCTGATAGCCATAGATCCGTCTACCTCCTTGCATATTGAGAATGGTGCGCTCCCACGCAGGTGGGGAATGCTTTCCACCCCATATTATACCACAATCATATTCTCGGTTCACCCCCCACGTGTGCGGGGAATACCCGCAACGTCTGCAGCAGGTCGGGCATGGTGTAGGGTTCACCCCCACGTGCGTGGGGAATACAGTGGGGAATACAGTAGGGGTGTAGCGTCGCTACACCCCTACCATCCGGTTCACCCCCACGTGCGTGGGGAATACGGGTGAGAGCCGCGTTTTCGCGCTGCTCCCGACGTGGTTCACCCCCACGTGCGTGGGGAATACCAACACGCGCGCCATCCATCACCCCCGCGTGCTTGGTTCACCCCCACGTGCGTGGGGAATACGTCCAGGTGGATACCTGCGTCTCTCAGCAGTTTCGGTTCACCCCCACGTGCGTGGGGAATACGGCAGATCTGGCTCCCGGCCAGCGT
>QEXY01000069.1 GCA_003130875.1 Ardenticatenia bacterium | reverse complement strand
GATTGTGCCGGTCGATGTTCAGCTGCGTCAATGCGGACAGGTAGATGCGATAGATGCACTCCGGCGCGATCTCGCGCACCAGCTCCGGATTCAGTCCGTGAATGCCCTCGATCAGAATGACCTCATCCTCGTCGATGCTAATCGTGTTTCCCTCTTCGCGAAGGCCGGTGAAAAAATTGAAACGAGGCAATGTCACCTCTTGCCCGGCAATCAACCGATTGAGGGTGCTGTTAAACAGGGGTAAATCCAGCACGTGGAGCGACTCGAAATCATATTGGCCGTTCTCGTCGCGCGGGCTCTCCTCGCGATTAACGAAGAAGTCATCCAGTGCAATGGGAACAGGACGGATGCCGTTAGCCAGCAGCTGGATGGAGAGGCGCTTGGAGAAGGTAGTCTTGCCCGAAGAGGACGGCCCTGCAATCAACACCACACGCACGCGCGGCTGACGCTGCGCGATAGCGGAGGCGATGCGGGCAATACGCTGCTCGTGCAGCGCTTCCGACACCAAAATGATCTCGCGCATGCGCCCAGCTTCCTGGGCCTCGTTCAACGCTCCCACGTTGGAAATGCCCATCAGGCGCATCCACTCGCCATACTCGTTGAACACCGCGACCAGGCCGGGCGATTCCTTGAGCTCCTGCACCACGTCGGGCTGCTCATGGCGCGGATACAACAGGGCAAAGCCGCTGCCGTACGGACGGAGCGCAAACTGCCGCAGGTAGCCCGTCGAAGGCACCATATAGCCGTGGAAATAATCGCGCGTCTTACCCAGGGTGTAGAGCGTCAGATAGTCCTTCTTGCGATTTTTGAGTAACGTGACCTTGTCGGTGTAGCCCTTGGCCTCGAAGTGGCGCAACGCTTCCTCAAGGGGCACATGCTCCTTGCCGATGGGCATGTCGGCATCCACCATCTCGCGCATGCGCGCTTCGATGCGCTGCAGTTCAGTGGCGGTGAACGGCGCGCGCCTGTTCACGACGCAATACAGCCCGCCTGAATAGAGGGCATAGTCCACGGTGATGTCCGCTTCGGGGTAGAGCTCCTCCACCGCCGCGATCATCAGGAAGGTGAGCGAGCGCGCATAAATGCGCTGGCCGTCGCTATCGGCGAGCGTGATGGGGACGACATCGGCATCGCGCTCCACAGGATAGGTGAGCTCGCGCAGCTCACCGTTGACCAGCGCCGCGATGACGGGCAGCGCGTGCCTGGCAGTGTGATCGATCGCTTTGAAGTACGTCCCCAACGGCGTGCCGACCGGCGCCTCGTACAGACGTCCATCCGGCAGACGGATCTGCGCGGTTGTGCGCGGTCGGGCACGGCGCACCCGCGAAACGGCCGTTTCGGTTGGGTGTGGTTTTGTCATCAGCATCGCATCATCCTAGTTGTAGATTGGGCAGAATATCCAGGTCCAGGCCATCCACGCGGCCGGCCAGGAGGTGATAATGGGCGGCGGCGCCGATCATAGCGGCGTTATCCGTACACAGCCACAGCGGCGGGACGCGCACCGGACGTTGGGCGCGCAGGGCCATTTCGTGTCGCAGGCGGCTGTTAGCGCTCACGCCGCCGGCCAACAGGATCTCCGCTACATTGTAGCGTTCAGCGGCCTGGCAGGTCTTCTCGACCAGGATGTCCACCACCGCCATCTGGAAGCTGGCAGCCAGGTCAGCGATCGGCAGGGTGAAGGCTGCGCGCGGCGCGTCCAGGGCGTCCGCCGGCTTCTGGATGCCATCCGTGTAGCGCTGCACAATGCGCAGCACGGCGGTCTTCAAACCCGAAAAGCTGAAATCCCACGTGCCGCGCAGCCGTGCGCGGGGCAGGTCAAAGGCGGTGGCGTCGCCGCGTTCGGCCGCTTTTTCGATGGCCGGCCCGCCGGGGTATCCCAGATCCAACAGGCGCGCCACCTTATCGAACACCTCGCCGGCGGCGTCGTCCTGGGTGCGCCCCAGCACCTCATAATCCAGGTGGTCGCGCACCAGCACCAGCTCAGTATGGCCACCCGAGGCGATCAGGCACACCGCCGGAAAACGCGGCACTGCTGGCTCGCCGTTGGTGATCAGCCAGTTGGAGTAGAGATGCCCTTCCAGATGGTTGATGCCGATCAGCGGCCGCCCCAATGCCAGGGCAATCCCCTTGGCGGCGTTCACGCCCACCAGCAAGCTGCCGGCCAAACCCGGCCCGTAGGTGACGGCGATGGCGTCCAGGTCGTTCCATGCCACACGCGCCTGCGTCATGGCATCCTGGATCACCGGGCTGATCGCCAGGATGTGCTGGCGCGAGGCCACTTCGGGGAACACGCCCCCATAGCGGCGGTGGATCTCGATCTGCGAGGCGACCACATTGGAACGGATCACCTGGCCGTCCACGACCACTGCCGCGGCTGTTTCATCACAGGAGGTTTCAATAGCCAAGATCGTGCTCACGGCACTCTCTTCTCGCACTTACAGAAGAAATAGGATACCATGTTCACTAGTATTCTGCAACCGTTGACAGGATCAACTTCTCATAATATAATCATGACATAACATAAGAAAAGGGGGCGGGCGCCATGGATATCCTCCACCTGGTAGATCGATTGGAAACCCTGATCCACAAGAGCTGGCGCATCCCGTTCACTTCCAACGTGGTCATTCAGGAAGAGACGTTTTTGGATATTATCGATCAGCTGCGCATGGCCATCCCGGACGAGGTGAAAAGGGCCAGGCAGTTGGGCGCCGAACGGGAACGGCTGATCGAACAGGCCCAACGCGAGGCCGACCGGATCATCGCCCAGGCGCAGGAGCAGATCAGCGCGCTGATCGACCAGCAGGAAGTGGTGCGGCAGGCGGAGCAAAAGGCGCAAGCGCTGCTCGCCGAGGCGAATCGCTCCGCTGAACTGATCCGTGCGGACGCCGATGCGTATGTGGTGGAAGTGCTCAGCAATCTGGAAGAGGAGCTGTTGCGCCTCATCACCACGGTGCGCAACGGCATCCACAAGCTGGAACGCTCCGCCAGCCACCGGAAGAGCGAAGCGGCACCGCCGGTTGAGGCCGAGGTGGAGACAGGCAAACCGGCCAGAACATGACAAGGCGTCCGCCCGGTTGTTCCCGCAGTGATGGCATTGGGATCGCATGCATAGGAATGGCAGGCCGGATTGGGATGATGGGAGTGGATTTCCGATGAACGAGGCGTGCGTGGCGATGTTGATCTTGCAAGAGGGCAGCAGCCCCCAACGCCAATGGCTGCTGGACGCGCCGGAGGTGCTCATCGGACGCGGTCCGGATTGTCGCGTCGTGGTCAACGACCGGCAAGCATCGCGCCACCATGCGCGCATCGCCTGCACGCAGGAGGGTTATATCCTCGAAGACCTGGGCAGCAAGAACGGCACCTATCTGAACGGACAGCGCCTGACCCAGCCGGTCCGCTTGGTGGACGGCGATGAGATCGGCATCGCGTTTGCGGCGCGCTTGCGCTTTGTCGATGCCGGCGCCACGGTGCCGCTGACGCTCGAGGCATCAGGTCAGCCGCAGATCCGCATCGATCCTGCTTCGCGGAGCGTGTGGGTGGCAGGTCAGGAGCTGCACCCTCCCCTTTCCCCCGCCCAGTATCGCATGCTGGCACTCCTCTATGAACGCGCCGGGCAGGTGGTCAGCCGCGAGGAGGTGGTGCACGCCGTCTGGGGCGAGGACGCCGTGGAAGGCGTCACCGAACAGGCCATCGACGCTCTGGCACGCCGCTTGCGCGACCGCATCGCCGCGCTCGACCCGGACCACGCGTATATTATCACAGTGCGCGGGCACGGCTATCGGCTGCAATATGCCGTGCCCTGAGCTCAGCGCGTCTGCACCGCAATCTGGCTGATCGCGCGTGCCTGCTCCAGGATCTGGCGGAGACGCTCAGCAGCGCGCGTTTGGCGTGCTGCTTCCAGCTGCTGGAGGATATTCTCCATGACGGCGAGCATCTGCTCGGTGATAAGGGCGCGATTCTGGGTCAGCAGCTGCCCCGTCTCCTCTGGATAGGCAGCGCGCATCAACTGCTGGATCAGGCGGATCTCAGGAGGCAGACGTTCCTCCAGAATGTCCGCCGCGATATCGCCGATGGCCTCCAGCCGGGCTGCGAGGTCGGAGCGCCCATCCGCACGCGCCTGCTGCAGATTGGCCGACAGGATGCTCAGGAACAGGTCATCAATGCGTTCTTTGTTCTGCTGCATCACAGCGCGTGGATCTTCGGCCATCAGGACGTTCTTGAGCAGCTCGGCGGATTCCTGGACCGCCTTGCGCATCTCCTCATCCTGGCGCGCCGCGGTGTCCAGGATGCGCGAACGCAGCGCGCGCAGGCGGTTCGCCGTCTCGGCATCCTGCTGAGACTCGGCCGCCTCGATCTGGGCGGTGAGGCCCTGGAAGAAGGAGTAGTCCAGCAGCGGCCGCCCTACTGCCACCAATTCCTCGAACTCCTCATCCGAGGACGCCTTTTGCAGCCTTTCGAGCAGGTCCTCGCGGGTGATCATCTCGCCGAGGCCCAGCGCCGCATTCGCTTCCGCGGCTGCCTTGCGCGCCGCACTGCTCATCTCGACCAGTACCGCGCGCAATCCCAACAGCGTGCGAGCCATTTCGGGCTGGCCCTCCGCCTGCATGGCTTGAGCAGAAGCGGTCAGCGTCTGGAAGAACTCGTAATCCAGCTCCGCTTCGTGTTGTTTGACCAGCGTGCGCAGCGTCTCCTCGTCACGCGCCCGCAAGAAGGTCTCGATGAGCCGCGCTCTGGCACGCTGGCGCTCGATCATTTCGGGGGTGATCCCCTCTGCCTGCAGCACTCGGTCCATCATACTTTGCAGCGAGAAGAAGACCTGCGGGGTGAGCAGGTAGCCCTTGCGCTTTTCCGGTGGCAGGCTGTTGATCAGCGCGTTGGTCAGGTCGCCGATGATGCGCTGCTGATCGGTGTGATTGAGGTTGAGCTCAACCGGCATCAAGACCAGCGCCAGCTCGTGCTCCGGGTCGTGATATAAAAGCGGGGAGTTCAACACCGCCTCGTTACCACAGCGCGGACAGCGGGTCATGTTGAAGCGACCGCTGAGAAAGCGCGACTTGAGCGCCGGGTTGCTGCCCACATCGACGATCCCCTCGACCGGGGCGGTGAAGCGTGCTCCGCACGCCGAACATAAGACGGGCATAATCAATTGGCGTGTTGCCATGGAACCATCCTTTCTGAATCATTGGGGGCATGCCACATACGCACCCAGCACACGCCACCCCGTGGCAGCCCCCGTGCAACATTCTGCTGACTTGGTGGGTTACAAACCGCTCCATATGATAGGCGTCATCGGCATCCTTGTCAAAAGGGCGCGATCATGGGTCTATCGCACTGCCAGGACGCGGAGAATCCTGCGCCTATCTCTTATGATGAGGTTCTGTGTGCTCCGGGTGCTCGGCGGCAGAAGACGCTGAGAACTCGAACGCTGGAAGTCCGTGCCTGGCGCGTTCTGGCATGTGTTTCGTGTTCTGAAAGTCCTCGGCATGCTTGGCGGCCCATGCGCGCCATTTTGCACACGCGCAGCTGAGCGTGACTCGGCTCCACGCCAAGACGCTCTCCCCCACAAGACACCCGACCCTTCCCGGATGCCCATCCAGCTTCCTTACCCTGGCCCTATCCCAACAGCGCGCGCAGGGCATCCTCCAGCTGGGGATAGCGGAAGCGAAAACCCAGCGCGAGCAGGCGCTGCGGGATGGCACGCTGGCCCTGTAACAGGATGGTCGCCATCTCACCGAACAGCAGCCGCAACATGAAGGCTGGCACCGGCATGGCAGCCGGGCGTCCCATGACGCGTCCCAGGGTTTGGGCGAATTCACGCGCGGTGACGGGCGTTGGCGCCACCAGATTGAAGGCGCCGGACGCACCATCCGACTCGATCAAGTAGCGCATAGCACGCACCACGTCCGCAATGTGAATCCATGGGAACCACTGCCGGCCATCCCCCAGAGGCCCACCGAGGAAGAAACGAAACGGGGTCACAATCCGGGGAAAGGCGCCCCCCTCTCGGCTCAGCACCATGCCGATGCGCACCACCACGTGGCGCACGCCCATCTCCGCCACCGGAGCTGAGGAGCGCTCCCACTCCTCACAGACCCGTGCCAGGAAATCATCACCAGCTGAGCTATCCTCGGTGATAGTCTCATCGCCGCGCGGTCCGTAATAACCGGTGGCGGATGCCTGGATCACGACCTGCGGCTTGTGGGTCGCCTGTTGCACGGCCTGCACCACGGCATAAGCGGCGCTCAGGCGGCTTTGCAGAATCGCCTGTTTGCGTTCCGGCGTCCAGCGCCCGGCGGCGATGTTCGAGCCGGCCAGGTTGACAATGGCATGCGCGCCGTCCGCCAGCGCCGCCCACCCCTCCGCTGAGCGCCCATCCCACGCTGCAACTTGTACCCCGGCCGGCAAAGTCCCTTGCACCTCCTGGGGGCGCCGGCTGGGCACCGCCACCTCATATCCCGCCGTCACCAGCTCGGCGACCAGTGCCCGCCCAATCAAGCCGCTACCACCTGTGATGATCACGCGCATCGTTCGCTCCTTGGTGCATGTCCCAACAACCTTATGACCGAAGACCCCTTGTCCAGTTCGGAATAGCCAGTGCTAGCCCGCCTGATAGAGGCGGTCGGTCTTCGCCGCCATGATAAAGTCATTCTGATGGAGACCCCTGATCTTGTGCGTCCACCACGTCACGGTGACGCGCCCCCACTCGGTCAGGATGGCGGGGTGATGTCCCTCCTCCTCGGCCAGGTTGCCCACCCGGTTGGTGAATTGCAGCGCCTGGGCGAAGTTCTTAAACTTGAACACACGTTCCAACCGCTTGATGCCGTCGCGCTCCACGATCTGCCACTCCGGCACCTGCTGGTGCAACGCCGGAATCTCGGCATCCCTGACCGGCGGCTCATCGCCCCGGCACGCGGTACATTTTAGCTGATACAAGTCTGCCATCGCTTCACACCTCATCGATCGATTGATTCTTTGACCAATTATACCACACTTATCAAGGTTTTCGTACTACGATACCGGATGCTATGCTGCGCAGACCAGCGCTGTCTGTCCATGGGGTGGAGCATTCTCCGACAGCCGTCCTTGCTTGCCCGGACAGAAGAAACCCTAGAATTACATATGGCCTCCAAAGCTGGTACGAAGACGACACCAGCCCCTGGTGGAACTGGCGCACCGCGAGGGCCAACAGGTGACCATCGCGTAGTGCCCACAAGGCTGCCCACTTCATCTTAACCGCTCCTTAATCACTTTCTCATGCATTTCTAATCTCAATCTTTTACACTATAAACGCGAGAATCGGAGAACCAGTATCCTCCCTCTAAAAACGTGACTCCCTCCAACCGGGCGATCGGTGGCGTGGCAACACCGGTCGCCTTCCCCTTTTTTATGCGCGTGAACTGTGCTAAAATCGGGAGCGAGCAAGCGCTGCGGTTGACGTAACCGGCTGCGCTGCGGCTATCCACCGATCGGCAAGGCGAACAGGAGCGCGAACCAATGGCCAACATCATCCGCATCGAGGACATCGCCCATCACGTAGGTGAGGAAGTGACCATCCAGGGCTGGCTGTACAACCGAACCGGCAAGGGCAAGCTCGTCTTCCTACAAGTGCGCGATGGGTCGGGTATCGTGCAGGCGGTTGTCTTCCGCCCCAACGTGTCTCCTGAAGTGTTCGAGGCGGCCGACCACCTGAGCCAGGAGTCATCGCTGGTGGTCAGCGGACAAGTGCGCGCCGATGCGCGCGCGCCGGGCATCCCTGGCGGCTATGAGCTGGATGTCCGCGACTTGCGGGTGATCCAACAGGCGGCCGATTATCCGATCACCCCCAAGGAACACGGCATCGAGTTCCTGATGGATCATCGCCATCTGTGGATTCGCAGCCGCAAGCAATGGGCTTTGTTGCGCATCCGTGCCACCGTGATGCGCGCCATCCGCGATTGGCTCGACTCACACGGCTATTTGGAGGTGACTACGCCCATCCTCACCCCGGCTGCCGGCGAGGGCACCACCACCCTGTTCGAGGTGGACTACTTCGGCGAGCCGGTCTATCTGGCGCAGACCGGCCAGTTGTACAACGAGGCGACCATCTACGCCTTCGGCAAGGTGTACTGCTTTGGCCCCACCTTCCGCGCCGAGAAGAGCAAGACGCGCCGCCACCTGACCGAGTTCTGGATGGTGGAGCCGGAGATCGCCTTCTGCGACCTGGAGCAGCTGATGGAGATCGAGGAGCAGTTCGTCACCTATATCGTACAGACAGTGCTCGAGAAGCGCCAGCTGGAGTTGGCTGTGCTGGAGCGCGACACCAGCGCATTGGAGCGTGTGCAACCTCCTTTCCCGCGCATCAGCTACGATGAGGCGCTGGAGCGCCTGGCTGCCATCCGCGCCGCCACCACGGACCCGGAGCTGAAGGAGTTGCTCGCCCTCGAATGGGGCAATGACTTTGGCAGCCCGCACGAGACCGAGCTGGCCAAGCAGTTCGACCGCCCTGTCTTCGTGTACGGCTATCCCACCAAGTGCAAAGCGTTCTATATGGAGCCATGGCCCGGTCGGCCGGAGGTGTGCAAGAGCGTGGACCTGCTGGCGCCGGAGGGTTATGGCGAGATCACCGGTGGCAGCGAACGCATCTCCGACCCCGACTTGCTGCTGCAGCGCATCCGCCAGGAAGGGCTGCCGGAGGAGGCGTTCCGGTGGTACATTGATCTGCGGCGGTATGGCAGTGTGCCACACAGCGGCTTCGGGCTGGGCTTGGAGCGCACGGTGGCATGGATCGCGGGCATCCACCACGTGCGCGAGACGCAGCCCTTCCCGCGCACCCTGGGCCAGGTGTATCCGTAGGATATGCTGGAGCCGGGTCAGAGACGGGGTATCTCTCAAGACGGTCATTCCCAGCCACAAGGCGACCCGGCGATACCTGAGGGGCGAACGAGAGCAGACGTGGTGAGCATCGTCCTGTCTTCCGAGGACCGGCGGGCGATCCGCCGCAAAGCAGTGGACTTCGCAACACGCAATTCACGCAAATCGTAGGGGCAGGCCTTGTGCTCGCTCGCGAGGGGCACCCCTCCGGATTGCCCCTACCGCCCCGGCGTGGGACAAATCGAGCCGCGCGCGCGGTAGGGGGTGATCGGCTGATCGCCCCTACCGCTCCCTGATGGTCGCGGCTCGGATGGATGGTCGTGGCGCGGATGACAGGCGCGCAGTCCGAGGGAGTAGGGGAACATCCGTCCACGCACTGGGTCTGTTTGACATGCTATCGGTATGTATGATATAATAGGAAACGGTCAAGGCGACGTAGCCAAGTGGCAAGGCAGGGGTCTGCAAAACCCCGACCGCGGGTTCGAATCCCGCCGTCGCCTTTGCAAAATTGTGAGTCACCTTACGTTTCCTGCAGAACATACCCTAACTTGCCTTAGGTTCGCTTCAATCGCTATCCCTTGACAACTGCCCCAAAATGGTTGTCAGATGGTTGTAGCGCTGCCGCGCACTCAGCACAAACCGCCGGCGGATGCTACTCGCACTTGGGACGGCTATGGGCCGGCCTGAGCTGCTACCTCAGCGATAGGAACGATATGCCGTCACCGGCCGATGAGGTGCACCGCACTTGCCTTGAAGGAGGCTACCACGCGCTGACCCGGGGTCAGGCCCAGCCGCTGTGCTGAGGGTTGCGTGATCAACGCGACGACGGGGAAGCCACAATCCACCGTCACCCGCACCTGTGTTCCCGCCGGACGGACGCGCACGACACGACCTGCCAGGCGATTGCGCGCGCTGCTCTCTCCGGCGGCGTCTTCGCTCAACAGAGTCACATCTTCCGGCCGCAGGCAGACCCACACCGCACGCCCTGGGTACATCTCGGCCACCGCTTCGACGACGCGTTGGGCAACCTGCACACGGGCCACGCCATCGCGATAGGCGATGACATGGCCGGGCACCACCGTCTCAATGCCGACGAAGGCCGCAACTTCGGGGCTGGCTGGCGTGCCAAAGACAACTTCCGGCCGGTCCAGCTGCAACAAATGTCCGCCGATGAGCACTCCGATGCGGTCGCCCAGAGCAAGCGCTTCATCACGGTCGTGGGTGACCAACACGGTGGTGATGCCGGTGTCCCGGATGAGGGCGCCGACGTGCTCGATCACTTCGGCACGGGTAGGTGCGTCGAGGCCGGCAAACGGTTCGTCCAGGAACAAGATCTCAGGCGCCAAAGCAAAAGCACGCGCCAAGCTCGTGCGCTGCGCTTCTCCGCCCGAGAGGTCACGCGCCGGCCGCCGTGCCAGCTCGGCAATGCCCAATCGCTCCAGCCAGTACCAGGTCCGGCGCGCTCGCTCAGCGGCAGACACGCCGCGCAGCTGCAGACCTACTGCCACATTCTCATAGACCGAGAGGTCCAACAACAAAGGCTCCTGAAAAACCACCGCCATGCGACGGCGCAGTGCCACCCGATCCACCTGGCGATCGATCCATAAGCCATCGAACCACAACCGGCCTTCGGTCGGGGATAAGAGCAACGCCAAAGTCAACAAAAGTGTGCTCTTGCCGGCGCCATTAGGACCGATGATCGCCACAACCTCTCCGCGTGCTACCTCGAGAGCGGGGATGTCGAGCACGGTCCGTCCAGCGCGCTGCACGATCAGCCCTTCAGCCCGCAGGATGGCCTTGTCGCTGTCTCTCGCCTCTCCCACTTTCCGGGTTCACGTATCGATCTCTAAAGTGGTCGTCTGCGTTGCTGGATAACGGTCAGAAACGCGTTCACACAGAGCATCAACCATAAGAGCACCAAGCTCAGGGCGATGGCCATCGCAAAGTTCCCGCGTGAGGTTTCCATAACGGTGGCGGTGGTCAGGACGCGTGTCTGTCCTGGAATGTTGCCGCCTACCATGATCGAGGCACCCACCTCGGAGACAGCACCGCCGAAACCGGCCATGACGGCTGCCAGCAACGGCAGGCGCGCCTCGCGCATAAGCAGCCACAACATTTGGAGACGCGTGGCGCCTAGAGCCAGGATTTGCAACCGGAGTTTGGGGTTGAGTGCTTGCATCGCGGCCAGCGTCAGCCCGGTGACGATGGGAGTGGCAATGACGCACTGGGCAATGACCATGGCGGCAGGCGTGTACAGCAGACGCAAACCACCCAACGGACCGCTGCGCCACAACAGGATGGTGACGAACAGACCGACGACAATCGGCGGCAGTCCCATCCCGGTGTTGACCAAGCTCACGACAATGCGGCGTCCGGGAAAATCGGTGAGCGCCAGAAAGGTGCCGGTGGGGATGCCCACCAGCAAGCTGAGCAGCGTGGCAGTGCCGGATACCAGCAGGGAGAGCCCGATCACACGCCACAGCTCGGCATCGCCGGTGAAAAGCAAAACCAGTGCCCGGCTTATGCCCTCGACGATCAGGTCCATCTATTCACCCAACGCCTCTTCCCGCTTGCCCGCATCTGGGATGAACAACGGTTCGCCAAACTGGTTCACGCCGAACTCTCCAATGAGCGCTTGGGTATCAGGCGCCACCATAAAGTCGGCAAAGGCACGCGCACCGGCGGCGTTGATGCGCGGCGATTTATCTGGATTCACCCGGATAACATGGTAGACATTAAGCAACGCCCGGTCTTCCTCTACCATAATCTCAAGAGTGAGTCCTTTCTTGCGCGCCAGATACGTACCGTGGTCGGCGAGCGTGTAGCCGCGCTTCTCGTCGGCGACGTTGAGGGTGGCGCCCATCCCTTGCCCTGTCTCCTGATACCACGACTGTCCCAGAGGAACGTATCCCAACCGAGTCCACAATTTCTTTTCCAGCACGTCGGTGCCGGAGCCGTCTCCGCGGCTGATGAACAAGGCGCCTGCCTGCGCGATCCGCTCAAATGCCTCAACCGCGGAGCGAGCGCCCTTGATCCCAGCGGGGTCGGCCGGCGGACCGAGCAAGACGAACGCATTATGCATCACCAACCGCCGATCGACACCATGACCTGCAGCGATGAATGCGACCTCGGCATCCGGCGAATGGACTAACAACACATCCACTTCACCGCGCTCACCCAGGACCAGCGCCTGCCCAGAGCCCACCGCGATGGGTTTCACGACATAACCGGTTCGCTCTTCGAACACGGGCAGCAACACATCGAGCAGCCCGGAATCCTGGATGCTGGTGGTGGTCGCCAGCAGGACCTCGGGGTCGCTTGGGCGGGAAGAAGCGGATGCGCTCATCCATGGGGACGCCGAGCACGCCGAGGTGAAGATCGCCAGCAATGCGAACGCAAGAGGTGAGAACCAATGTCCGCAGTTGATGAGCACTTCTCTCTTCATCCGAGCCTGTTATGTGCGCACTTGCCGCCTTGGGCCACGCTATTATACCTTGGGCTGTGCCGTGGCGCGAAACCGCATCCGATCTGCCGTCCCATCTTCCGAGGGGAACCCGTCCGCACCGCTTCGCCCTTTCCGAGCCAAATTGCCCAGCCATGCGCAGAGGGCTAATATACGGTGGTGATCCGATTGACCCACCCGGTGGGAATCCTCTTGGATAGATTGATCTGCTATGCATCGAGTTAATCGGGCAGGGCATCTCACGCTGGCCAGCGCGGTGCTTCTGCTGGCCATGGCCTTGCGGTTTCCCGGTTTAGCTGCGCAAAGCCTCTGGGCCGATGAGGGGAACAGTGTTGCACTGGCCCATGCAAGCTTGGGCGAGATCGCTGCACGCACAGCCTACGACATCCATCCTCCGTTGTACTATTGGGCGCTCCACGGTTGGATGCGTCTCACCGGTGACAGCGAGGTTGCCCTGCGCTCCCTCTCCGCCTATGCCGATATGTTGCTGATCGCCGTCACGTACCGTCTGGCCGGACGATTGTTGGGGCGTCGAGTGGCGTTCGTCGCGATGGTGGCAGCGGCGGTTTCGCCGTTCCAGGTTTACTACGCCCAAGAAGCGCGCATGTACGCCTTGCTAGCCTTGCTGGGTGGATCGACCGCCTGGGCAGCCGTCGAAGCAGGCCGGTACATCCAACCCGGGAGTCATATTCGTTCGCCCTGCTGGGGGTGGCTTACGCTCTACGTCATAAGTGCGACCATGGGGCTGTACACCCATTACGCATTTCCAATTGCGTGGGGCGCCGTCGCCCTGGCAGGGTGGGCCTACCTCTGGTCGCGCAGGCACGCGGAGAACGTCCGACAGTGGTCGGTCGGCTGGTTGCTGTGCCAGCTGGGTCCGCTGATCCTCTACCTGCCGTGGCTGCCCACCGCGATACGTCAGCTGACGGTCTGGCCAGCGCCGGCCACCGTGCTCTCTGGGGATGTCCTGGTCACCGTTTGGAACACACTCGTCGCCGGACCTGTCGGGGCGCGAATCCCTACACCCTGGTCTGTCGTGCTTGCGTTGCTGGCTGGGGTGGGGCTGGTACGTTTGATCCGCCACGCCGCTCCGCCCAAAGCGGTGTTGGTGCTGCTCTATCTCATCCTGCCCTTTGGCCTGACCGTCGCGTTATTCAAACCTGCTTACCTCAAGTTCTTGCTGACCGCGGCGCCGGCGTGGTGCATGGTGTTGGGCGTTGCCCTAGCGGGCGCATGCGAGCCCGCGGCACGGCGTGCCCTATGCAGTTGGGTGATGCCTGGGGTGGGGGTGATCCTCCTGGCGCTGGCGGCCTATGTCCCACTGAACGCCTACTACACCGATCCGCGATGGGCACGCGATGACTATCGCAGCCTGGCGCGTTATCTAGAGGCAGTTGCCACGCCACAGGATGGCATCCTGCTCAATGCACCTGGCCAAGGAGAGGTCTTCGGTTACTACTACCGCGGAAATACCCCCGTCTATCCGCTGCCACGCACCCGGCCACCGGATGCCGCCGCGACAACGGCCGAGCTGGCATCCATCGCTGCACGCAGCCGGTATCTCTATGCCATTTACTGGGCCACAGACGAGAGTGACCCGGAAGGGATTGTAGAGGGCTGGCTGCGAGCGCATTGCTTCGAGGCAACCCAACGGTGGGTGGGCAACTTGCGGGTGGCCGCTTATGCCACCACGCCTCCGGCGGGGGAATGGCTTCCAGCTGGGATACGTTTTGGCGAGCACATCACGCTCACCAGCTATCGCATCGCGTTTCCCACTGCTGTCGCGAGCCAACCAGCGGCACATCCGGGCGACATCCTGCGGGTACAGTTGCGCTGGCGGACCGATGCGCCACTGTCCAGGCCATACACGGTGTTTGTCCAGGCACTCGACAGCGCCAACCACCTGGTGGGGCAACGGGATGCTCCACCCTTATCATCAGTCACCAGCTGGCCAGCTGGCCAGGAGATCGTAGATCCGCATGGGTTGTGGATTCGACCGGGGACGCCGCCGGGTGCACATCGTTTGATCGTCGGCCTATACGATGCGCTCAGCGGTGTGCGACTGGCGGTAACCTCCTCCGCGCACGACGCCATGGCCGACTACGCCACGCTCACCTCCTTTGAGGTGGTGCGCCCGGAGACGCTATGGCCTGAGGCGGCGTTGTGGCTGCGGCATCCTGTTCACATCCGCGTCGGTCCATTCCAGTTGCTCGACAGGGAATGTTTCAAGCTGGGACACGATTCGGATCCAGAGACCGCTCTATACCCTGGTGACCCGTTGCACATTGTCCTGTATTGGCGTGCTGAGACTCCGCCGCGCAGCGACTGGCGCGTCCGGTTGGAAATGACGGCGGGCGGCAGTGATCCGGCAATTGCCACGGGCACGTACCCGCTTGCCGGGGTGGAGTATCCGACGTCACGCTGGGAAGCCCACGAGGTCGTGCGTGCTCAATACGACCTCTTCATACCGCCGGAAGCAGCGCCGAAGCCCTATCAGCTGCGCGCCCAATTGGACGATGGCACGAAAACCATCACGCTGCCTGATCCTCTCTGCTCATTTCCGCTTCAGGCGCGCCCATAAGAAGAAGGTTCTGGCAACGGGGAATCCGAGGGTGCGTTGCCTCTTTGGGGAGAGGCGGGGCTCAAACCGAGCTACGCGCGTCAGAGTTATAGAGGCGACCGGCTGGTCGCCCGTACCGACCGGCCGTCCCTACACCGCTCCCTGACGGTCGTGGCTCGGATCACCTTCGTAACTCCGGGTTACCGCTTCACCTCGCCTCCACACTCGTCCAGCGCATCTGCCACCAGATCGTGCGAGGGCGCCCGGAAAGCTCCCCACCCGGCCAACGGTCCATTCAGCTGGCGCAGTGTCTGAGCGATGTGCCGCAGTTGAGATGGGGGGATAAAACGAAAATCGCTGATGTGTTCCTCTGTGTCCGCTACGGCCGGCTGCATGTCATCTGCGCGTGCCAGCAACACATAGGAAACGAAGGGCATGTGGCGGCCGCCATTGTGAAAATGATAGGTGATGATGCCGGCCACCCGCACGATCCGGATGTCGAAGCCGGTCTCCTCCTTCGCCTCACGTCGCGCGCCGAAGAGCACCTTTTCCCAGGGGAAGACGCCCCCGGTCGGAAGGCGATACAGGCCGGCAGGGTAAAAGGACTTGGTGTGCAGGAGCACATTCCCATCCGCACGCTGGATGGCCAGCACCACCTCGCCCCGTCGGTTGCGCTGCTGCACCAGCTTCTGCCACCAATAAGCGAATTCTGTTTCGTTCATCGCAACCGACATATGAAGCCGTCTGCTTGGCCCATAGCGGCTCATCAGCCAGGCGACTTCGATTTCGTCGATCAGGTCACGCAATTGGGGAGCAACTATATCTTCCAAGCAACCCTCTCCGCCTTCCCAGAGGAATGGTCTAATCCGTTCCTTTCAGGCGCGGATCTAATGCATCGCGCAAGCCATCGCCCAAGAAATTGAAGGCGAACATAATCGCTGCCAGCGCGAGCGCGGGGAAGATCGCTTGGTTGGGGTACGTGCGGATCGCCGAGGCGCCGTCGGCGATCATCGAGCCCCAGCTGGGCGTCGGACGCTGCACCCCCAACCCGATAAAGCTCAGAAATGCTTCCGTGCTGATATACTGCGGGATATTGAGCGTCTGTGCCACCACAATCGGCCCCAGGATGTTGGGCAGGATGTGGCGCCAGATGATGCGTCCATCCTTGGCACCCACTGCACGCGCTGCCTCAATGAACTCCTTCTGTTTGAGGGAGAGGATTTGCCCGCGCGTGAGGCGCGACATAGACATCCAGGCGGTGACCCCGATGCCGACGAAGATGAAAAACATCCCTCCCATCGCATTGTCGATGCCGGTCAACACGGCGCGCAGCGTGCCCGCTTCCGCCGCGCCGGTGGTGGAGCGGAAGAGCGCCATCAGCAGGATGATGAACAGCAAATCCGGGAAGCCATACATGATATCCACAAAGCGCATGATCAAGTTGTCGGTGCGACCGCCGGCGTAGCCAGCCGCGATGCCCACACTCACCCCGACCACCAAGCTCACCAACGGACCGACAATGGCGACTGCCAGCGAGACGCGCGTGCCGTAAATGATGCGGCTGAGCAGGTCGCGCCCGTTATAATCGGCCCCCAACAGGTACGTGTCGTTGATCTTGGCATAGCCCCCTTCGGTGCCCACCGGCTTCAAGGTGGGAAAAACGTGCGTCAGCCAGGAGGGCACCGCGTTGTTGTTCTCCAAGCTCTGCTTGGCGAAGTGCATCGGCGCCAAAAGTGGCTGTGGCTCGCGACCCGCCAGCACCGCCACCACGCTGTCGTCCGCGAAGATTGCCACCATGAAGACCAGCACGATGATCCCCAGGCCCAGAATCGCCGCTTTGTTCTTGAGCAAGCGGCGCCAGGCATCCACCCACAAACTGGTGGGTGGGCGGGTCAAAGCTTTCACACGCGGTGCTGCGGCTGCCGGCGATAATGCTCCCAAATCTGTCTAACCCCCGATCGACAACGGCTGCTCAGTCATAACGGATGCGCGGATCGAGCCACGCATATAACAAGTCCACGATCAGATTGGCAATGACGATCACCACAGCAAACAACAGGATCGTACCCATAATAACCGGATAATCGCGATTGGTGATGCTGGTCACGAAATAGCGCCCCATGCCAGGCACACCGAAAATCGTCTCCGTGACAAACGTGCCGGTGACCAGGAAAGCGAAGATAGGCCCCATCACCGTCACCACAGGGATCAAAGAATTGCGCAGCGCATGGCGGATGATCACCACGCGCTCCATCAGCCCCTTGGCACGGGCAGTACGGATATAATCCTCGCGGATCACTTGCAACAAGCTGGCACGCGTCAGGCGCGCGATGATTGCCGAGCTGCCCAACCCCAGCGCGATCGAGGGAAGCACCTCCGCGCGCCAGGAACCCCATCCGCTGGGCAGAAAGATCGGCAGCCGGATGGCGAACAGCCAGATGAGCACCGGCCCTAGCACGATCACCGGCACCGAAACGCCGAAAATGGCGATCCCCATGGCGATGTAATCCACCCATGTGTTCTGCTTCAGCGCCGCCACGATGCCCAACGGGATGCCGATCACCGAAGCGACCAGGAAGGCGTAGAACCCCAATTCCGCTGACACGGGCAGATTTTCCCGAAAGACGTCGTTGACCGTGCGCGACTGCGATTTATAGGAAGGGCCAAAATTCATCCAGCGCAAGGTATACTCCCCCAACGGGATGTTGATCAGATAATCTTCCAGATAGGAAGTGCTCGGCTCGCCAGAGGTCAGACGTGGGATAAAGATGCCCCCCATATACTCCACATATTGTTTCCACAATGGGTCGTCCAGGCGGTACTTCTCATTGAGCTGTTTGAGCACCGCCGGGGGCAGCTTCTTTTCGCGGGAGAAAGGCCCTCCGGGCACCGCATGGGCGATCACGAAGGTGATCACCGAGACCGAGAAGATCACCACCAGCAGCCACAATAACCGACGCGCAATATAACGTCCCATAGTTTCCTTTTCACACGCTATCCCCATCAGCAGAGCTCCCTTCCTCTCGGGATACGGAGAGGAAGGGAGCGAACATGGCTACAATCCAGGATGCGTATGCGTACCCTGATCCATCACTTGTTGATCTTCCACTTCTCGTATGCCTCGTGGCCGCCCAGGCCGTACGTGCGGGTCACATAGGGCTTGGTGACCTGGACGCGCGTGTACCAGTAGATGGGGATGATGGCAGCGTCCTCTTCCACCAAGATCTTCTCGGCCTGAACGTACAGGTCATGCCGCTTTTGCAGGTCGGTCTCGACGGCTGCCTGGTCCACCAGCTGATCGAACTTCTCGTTCTTCCAGCGGGTATGGTTGTTGCCCGAGTCGGAGCGGAAGACACCGCGGGCGAAGTTGTCGGCATCGGCGTAGTCATAGCACCAGCCCAGCCGCCATACCTGTGGCGGGTCGCTGTCCAGCGTGTCCAGATAGACCTTCCACTCCTGGGTGACCAGGTTCACCTTGACGCCGAGCGTCTCCTGCCACATCTGCTGGATCGCCTCGGCGATCTTCACGTGACCTTCCACCTGGTTGACCATCAGGGTGATCTCGGGCAGCTTATCGGCGCCTCCGTACTTGGAGGCGGCCAGGAACTCCTTCGCCTTGACCGGGTCACCCTCGGCAGGCGGACCAAAGTCATCCCCCTTGGCCGGGTCGGGCGCGGCGGTCAGGCCAGGACGCGAGAACCAGCGCGCCGGCTCCTGCCCCCCCTTGGTCACGTTCTCGACAATGGCTTTGCGGTTGACCGCCCAGGAGAACGCCTTGCGCACGTTCACGTCGTCGAAGGGGGGCTTGGTCACGTTAAAGCCGTAATAGTAGGTGCAGAATTCGGGGTTGATGCTGAGCTCCTTGGAGAGCACCGGATCCGCCTTGACGCGATCCAGCTCGGTAAGCGGCACTCCCGCGACATCCGCCAGACCGGCCTCATAGTTGGCGAAAGAAGGGGACTCGTCCAGCATGGTGAAGTGGATGTACTTGATGCTGGGCTTGGGCACCGAATCGATGCCGGGCCAGAAGGGATTGGCCACCAGCGTTGCCGACACATCGTGTGTCCAGTCGCCCAGCACGTAGGGACCATAGCTCTGGATGTTCTCTGGCTCGATCCACTTATCGCCTTTCTCTTCGATCAGCCACTTGGGCTGTGCCCAGTTGATCCACATGCTGGCGATGCCAGGGAAGAAGGAGGCCGGCTGGGTGAGCGTGTACTCGATGGTGTAGTCATCCAGCGCGCGCACCCCGATCTCATCCACCTTGCCGTACAACGGATCCTGATCGCCTAACTCGCTGCCGCCGTTGACCGCCTGCGCGTTCTTGATGATCCAGTTCACGTAAGCATAATTGGAACCCGTCTTGGGATCCAGCGTGCGCTTGACGCCGTACACGAAATCGTGGGCGGTGACGTAGCGCGGATTGCCCTGCTCGTCCTTGACCACGACCACCTCGCCCGCTTCACGATCATAATGGACCCATGGAATCCCCTGGCGCAGGGTGAAGGTATACACCAGCCCGTCGTCGGAGACCTTCCACTCCGTGGCCATGCCGGGTTCCACCTGGGCAGTCTCTTCGTTCAGGCGGGTCAGCCCGACGAACAGCTCCAGGCCCATCTGGATCGAGGTGGTGTCCTCGGCCAGCGAGGGATCGAGCGTGGGGATATCACCTGCACCAAATAGAGCAGAGCTAAGTGTCTCCTTCGCCGGCAAGTTCGCAGGGTCAATCTTGCCAATCTTCACAACAGTAGGAGCCCCAACGCCTCGTATCAGGAAAAACCATGCAGCAACTGCTATGATCACCACCAACAAAACTAATAACGCTACCACCACTTTTCTTGAGGACATAATTCCTCCCTCCTCAACTTACCTGTTTTCTGGCTTCCCATTGAAGGATGAAAAGATCTTTGACTCTCACGATTGAGAACCGTGTGCTGGCCGCCCTTGGCTTTGACGCTCGCACATCTGGCGCACACCCATTGTGCTCGCCAGCCACTGCGAACGAGGTAGGGGCTTCTTCGACCACCTCCTTTCCCACAGGTTGTCTAGTACAAGTAACATGCCACCCAATGCCCTCCGCCCACATCTTTGAAGGGCGGGTCTACAGTGTGACAGATATCCATCACCCTGGGGCAACGGGTGTTGAAATTGCACCCTTGGGGCGGATTGGCCGGGCTGGGCACGTCACCTTGCAAGATAATTCGCTGACGACGTTCTTCAACAAAGGGATCCGGGATCGGCACAGCGCTCAGCAGAGCTTGGGTGTAGGGATGCAAGGGATTGTTATATAGCTCATCCCGATCGGCCAGCTCCATCAGCTTGCCCAGGTACATCACCGCGATGCGGTCACTGATGTGACGCACCACGCTCAGGTCATGGGCGATGAAGAGATAGGTCAACCCGAACTGCGCTTGCAAGTCCATCAGCAGGTTGATGATCTGCGCCTGGATGGAGACGTCCAGCGCGGAGATGGGTTCATCGCACACGATGAATTCCGGGTTGACCGCCAAGGCGCGCGCGATGCCGATACGCTGGCGTTGACCGCCCGAGAACTCGTGTGGATAGCGATTGATGAAATACGGGTTAAGACCCACCACCCGCAGCAGCTCCTGCACACGCTCCTGACGCTCCTTGCGCGATGGATAGATGTTGTGCACCTCCAACGGCTCGCTGATGATGCTGCCCACCGTCATGCGTGGATTGAGCGAGGCATAAGGATCCTGGAAGATCATTTGCATCTCGCGCCGTTTGCGCCGCAGCGCTTCACCCTTCAACTGGGTGAGGTCCTCACCCTTGAAGTAAACGTGCCCGGCAGTGGGACGATAGAGCTGCAAAATGGCACGTCCGGCAGTGGATTTCCCGCAGCCCGACTCACCCACCAATCCCAACGTCTCACCCTTCTTGACATGGAAGCTGATGTCGTCGACCGCCTTGATGTCCCCCACGTGACGTTGGATCACGATGCCCCGGGTGATCGGGAAATACATCTTGAGGCCCTGAACGTCGAGCAAGACATGGTTGTTGGCCATAAGCGTCCGCTACCTCTATCCAGATTTATATCCGTGGCCGGCCTGTGGTCACGTCCACCCAACACGCAGCCTTGTGATTCGGCGCCACCGGTTCCAAAGGTGGGTTCTCGGCTAGACAATGATCGATGCGATAGCTGCAGCGCTCATAGAAGGGACATCCCTTGGGCAGCTCGATCAAGTCAGGTGGCAAACCCTCGATCGAGGTCAACCGGCGCCGGCGCACCTCGTCCAGGCGTGGCAGAGAACCCAGCAGACCGACCGTGTAGGGATGGCGCGGATCCTTGTAGAGATCCTTCACAGGCGCTTCTTCCACAATGTAACCGGCATACATCACCGCTACCCGGTTGGCCAACCCTGCTACCACACCCAGGTCATGGGTGATCCAGATGATCGCCATGCCGATCTCGTCGCGCAGCTTCTTCACCAGGTCCACGATCTGCGCCTGGATGGTCACGTCCAGAGCTGTGGTCGGCTCATCGGCAATGAGCAGCTGCGGATTGCAGCTGAGCGCCATGGCAATCATAACGCGCTGGCGCATGCCCCCGCTGAACTGATGGGGATAGTCGTCCACACGCGCCGCGGCCATCGGGATGCCCACCATCTCCAGCAGCTCGATGGTGCGGCGGCGTGCCTCACGCTTGCTCATGCCCAGATGGAGCTCCAGCGCTTCGCTGACCTGACGCCCGATGGTGAGCACCGGGTTGAGCGACGTCATGGGATCCTGGAAGATCATGGCGATCTTGTTGCCGCGCACAGCGCGCATTTCCTCGTCGCTGATGCGCATGAGGTCACGCCCCTGAAAGAGCACCTGCCCACCGACGATCTTGCCAGGCGGCATCGGGATCAAGCGCATAAGCGAGAGCACCCCCACGCTCTTGCCACAACCGCTTTCCCCCACGATGCCCAATGTCTCACCCTCATTCAGGTGGTAGGAGATGCCGTTGACCGCGTGGACCACCCCATCCTGGGTGAAAAAATGTGTTCGCAGATCCTTTACCTCAAGCAGCATGGATCAATCATCCCCCTGTGTGTAAAACAGAGAATCGAGTAGGTGCGCGCAAGCCACCCGGTTACCGGTGTTGCAGCGCGAGATGGAGACGAATAAGGGAGAGCTTCCGGCATGATAAAACCCATCACGCCGGAGGCCGTGTAGATGAGACGACTCGTTCGGTATGACAGGCCCCGTGTTCAGCGCTCCATTGTGTAGTATTGGAATTTGGGCGCCACCATCGGCGGCAGCCAGGCATTCTGCACATATGGCTTGACCAGCCAATATTGCACGTCGAAGAAAAGCGGCACCCATGGCGCGTCGTGGATCACCATCTGTTCTACACGACGATACAGTGACTCGCGCACCTGAGGATCTTGTTCTACTGCGGCTTGATCCAGCAGCTGATCCACTTCTGGGTTGCAGTAAAAACTGTGATTTTGCCGGCTATTACAGCGGAACAACACGTCCAGGAAGTTGTGTGGGTCAGGATAATCGGCGATCCAGCCTGCCTCGCCACCCCACATCTGGTTGGTGTTGTTAGGGTCGTTCAGGTCACGCAGGTAAGTCGCCCAATCGGTCTGCTGCACCTGGAGTTCCACTCCCAAGTTTTCCCGGTACGAAGCGACGATGGCTTCGATGAGGCGTCCCGTCGTGCCCCCCGCCCCTAACACGTGGAAGGTGATATCGGGGAACTCGGTGACATCTTCATACTTCGATTCGGCGATCAGCTGGCGTGCCTTCTCCAGGTCGAAGCCCAATGGTTTGAGCTCGGGGTTACTATAATGCGGCATGGAAGGCGGAATAACCCCCCAAGCCACCTTCCTGGTTTTCTTGTACACTAGGTTGATAATGCGCTCGCGATCCAATGCATGATTGAAAGCCTGGCGGACTTTTATGTCATCAAAGGGTGGCTGGCGAGTGTTCATTTCAATGTAATAAACCCCCAAGCTTTCCACCGGCACCAGCTCGCGGTTGAGCGGGTTGAGTGGGTCGGAGACGCGCTCCATGTCGTTCAGGCCGACCGGAGTCATGTCCAGATCGCCTTGTTCATACATCACCATCGCAGACCCGCCGGCCAGGACGAACACCACCCGCTCCAGAAGGGGTTTGGGCTCTCGGTAATACCGCTCATTGCGCTCCAGGACGATGCGCTCGCCCGGCCTGAACTCGGCCAGCTTGAAAGGCCCTGTGCCGTTGGGAGAGGCCGTCCAGGTACGGCCGCCGCGTTCGACGTTCTCCCGGTCCAGGACAAAGGCAGCAGGAAAGCTCATCTTCGACAAGAAATACACACGCGGCTGATCGATGGTGATGCGCAGCGTGAAGTCATCGAGCACTTCCACGCCCTTCACCTGGTTGGCCTGACCGCGCAGCTTATCCCGGCAACCGATGATATCGCCCAGGTAGGTGTCTGCCGTGATCGATCGTGTCTGAGGGTCACAGGCACGTTCAAAGGACCATTTGAAATCCTGTGCCCGCACCGGTTTGCCGTCGTGGAAAGTGGCATCCTTGCGCAGGAAAAAGGTGTATTGCGTGCCCGATGCATCTATCTCCCAACGTTCTGCCAGGTCGGGCACCAGGTTCAGGTCACGGTCGAACGTCACCAAGCCGCTGAAGATCTCAACGATGTACTCAGCCGAGGTGGAATCGCCGCTCAGCTGCGGATCCAGGGTGGGAGGATCGCCCCCAGGGAGGCGCAACACGGGCTGACCTGCGGGGGAAAAGCGTGGGATGTTTTCCCCCTCTGCCCCGCGCGCCGACGGGGTGAGAACGCGCTCGAACCATTGGGTGAAAGTCACGTCGGATGCCAGCTGCTGCACCAGGGACTGCCCACCCAATACCAGCACGACACAAAAACCGACCAGACAGATCAAAGCGGCCACGACCGCCACCGGCACCCAACGCTTGGATCGCGACATCGATCAGATTCCCTCAAACATACAAGACTCGGAACAACCCAATAAATCGGTTAAGGTTGGGGATATTCTAGCTGCAAAATTCTCAAAAGTCAAGGTCGGCGTTCCACCAGAGGCAGGGTGAACGAGAAAGTCGAGCCACGACCCAGCTGACTGTCCACCCACACCCGCCCGCCGTGGGCTTCGACGACCGACTTGACCAGGAACAAGCCCAACCCTGCCCCCGGCGTTTGACGCGTCAGGCTGCTGTCCACCCGGCTGAAAGGTTCAAAGATGCGGTCTTGTTCGTTTTCCGGAATCCCCACGCCCTCGTCGCTGACGCTGACCACCACCTCGTGGCCACGCACGCTACCGCTGACTCGAATCAACCCCCCGGCAGGAGAATATTTGATGGCATTGTTGATCAGATTGGTGAGCACTTCCCGCATGCGTTCATAGTCTGCCTGGACCGGGGGAAAATCAGGTGGAAAGTCCACCGAGAAAGTATGGTGTTGTGTCTGGGCACGCATCTTTTGCACCACCTTTTCCACGAGCGACGGCAAGTCGATGTAGGTAAACTGTAACTTCAAGCCCCCGGCCTGCAAGCGGCTGGCATTCAACAAATTGTCGATGAGCTCGTTGAGCTTATCCGCTTCTTCTTCGATCACCCGCAGCCCCTCGGTCAGGGTTTCGCGGTCCCAGTTGGCGTCCTGGCGGGCTAACGTGCCGGCATAGCCCTTGATGACGCTCACCGGGGTCTTCAATTCGTGGGAGATCACGGACAAGAGCATATTCTTCATCTCCTCCGCATCGCGCAGGCGGCTCACATCCCGCACATTAGCGATCACCTGGACAATGTTTCCCTCACGGTCATATTGGGGTGAGTAGTTGTCGGCCAGACTCACCTTGACGCCATCTATGCGACGTGTGTCGCCTTCGGCATACAAACGCCCGTCCGGCGGCAGATGCACCAGGGGACACGCAGTGTGGCATACGCTCACCCCGTCTCTGGTCTTCAGGTCCAGAACTTCGTAGCAATGCCGTCCAATGGCATCCTCAGCGGGCACCCCGGTCATGTTCACCAGCGCCCGATTCCAGATGCGGATGGTACGATCGGGGTCGAGGATCATCACGCCGTCACCGCTGTTCTCAATAATGGCGTTCAGCCGGGCACGCTCTTCTTCCACCTGCTGATACAGTCGGGCGTTCTGCACGGTGATTGCCGCCTGGTCCGCGAAATCAGCCAACAGCTGACGATCACTGAGGGTGAAATCCGCACCGAAGGAACGGATGACATAGATGATGCCGATGACTTCATCGCCGATCACCATCGGCAACGCGATCACCTGGCGCAGCGGGACACCCACCGCCGCCGAAGCGAGGTCAAGGCGAAACGAGAGGTCTGGGATGTGCCAGTTGCGGCTGGTGGCGTGACGTGGCAGGTCGCGCCAGAGAGGCTCCAGCAGATGGATCGCCTGGATGGCCAAGCCATAGCTGGCGCGCGGATAGAACGAGCCGTCCTCGCGCCGCAACACGATCAACCCGACCTGTCCACTCAACATCTCCACGGCACTTTGCAGGATCAGCTTGAGCAAGGAGGGCAGGTCGAGCTGGGCAGTCATCGCGTGGATGATTTGCAACAGATAATCGCGTTGCCGCAAACGATAATCTGAAAACATTATCCGAGAGCGCCTTTCCTCGTATGGTCATGAGCGGTCTGCCAATTTGACAGCATTATAACACGTTGCCATAGGAGTGTCATCACAACGCGCTCAAATGGGTGCATTTCAATTGGGGGCGGGCTCGCAGAAAGTTTCTTTCATCGCAGAGACCGCGAGGTTTTTTGATCCCGTGTCGTCGTTCTCCGCGATCTCCGTGTGCCTGGCGGTGCATGCGCGTCGTTTGTGCACGCACGGACTGGGCGTGACCCCGCTTCCCTCCCCAAATGACATCACCTTGACGTATACGATGTTGTATGGCATAGTGATGGGTATGGCTGAGAAGGCATGCGTGCTGGTGGTGGACGATGACCCCGACATGGTGCGGCTGCTGAAGTACGCACTATGTAAAGATGGCTATCAGGTCGCAGTCGCGACCAATGGTCAGGATGCCCTCCGCCAGGCGCTTGAACAGCACCCCCAGGTGGTCATCACAGACCTCATGATGCCCGGGATCGATGGAACGGCACTGTGCCGGGAATTGAAGAACAATCCCACCCTGCATCCCATTTATGTGATCATCCTGACCGCGAAGGATGAACGGGAGAGTTATGTGGTCAACCTGGAGTCAGGCGCGGATGACTACATTGTTAAACCGGCTGCATTGCACGAGTTGCGCGCTCGCATCGAAGTGGGATTGCGTTGGGTCAGGTCTCAAACACAATTACAGCGTCTTGCCACCAGCGACAGCCTCACCTCGCTCCCCAACCGCTATATGCTGGATGAGGTGCTGGCGCGCGAAGTGGCAGTCGCTGCGAGATCTGGAGAGCCTCTCAGCGTTATCTGGCTTGACCTCGACCATTTCAAGAATATCAACGACACATTTGGGCATGCTGTGGGAGATCGCGTGCTGCAGGAGCTGGCCGATCTCCTCCGGGCTCAAGTGCGCGCCACGGATATCCCGGCACGTTATGGAGGCGAAGAGTTTGTCATCGTGTTGCCGGGAGTGGATCGCACCGCGGCGCGGAACATAGCGCGCAGGTTGCGCCAGGTGATTGCGGCGAGTCTATGGCCCTCAGTCACCCGTGCCCTGGCAGACACGCCAACCGCCGCGGCGTTAGAGGAAGTGAGCGAACTCACTGCCAGCTTGGGGGTCGCTTCGCTCGATCAGCTGGCTGAGAAAACGGCCCAAGCGCTGTTGCAAGCAGCCGATGCAGCCGCTTACCAAGCGAAGCAAGCAGGCCGAAACAGAGTTCGCGTGTATCAGTCAGAAGAACAAGACGCGCCAGAGCCAGAAAGGGGATGGCACGATGACAACGCGTTCGCCACCCGTGAGATCGAGGTCACGCGTCTCTATGAAGCGATTGCCCGTCTTGGTCCTGCCGTCTCGTTCCAGGATGCCAGCACGCTCACCCAAATGCGCACCGTGCTGGGTGCGAGCGCAGTGGGGTGGGTGCGCTGGAATGAGAAGGGAGCACCCGAACTAGGCGGGTGCCTGGGAGTATCCACCAAGACAGCGGCGCATCTGGTGCGTCTTCTCCAATGGACATCTCTCGTCCAGGCCAGCGAGCTGATGTCACATAACTTGCCCATAACCGCGCTGTCGGATTTACCGGCAGAGGGTGGAGAAAATCCCCCGGCTATGGCAGTCGGCGTCCTGGCACACGACTCGCGCGGGCGCACCTGCGGCGGGATTTGGGCCGCCTGGCGACGTAGTATCCGCATCACGGTGCGTCACAAATTTATTCTGGGCTACTTGGCTCGCATCCTGGGCCTGGAACTGGAGCTCGAAGCCGTCCGCAACGCCACCTGACCTCCCCTCAGACACGACACAGCGAGGAGCGGACACCTGTCACCTCACCCCATGATGGTGCGACTCTGTTCGTGCATATAAAGTGCCAGGGTGTACAGACCGCCGATCCCCTTACCGCTGGAACCGCTTCCCTTCCACCCGCCAAACGCCTGCACACCCGGCCATGCACCTGTCGTAGCACCCGCAGCGCGATTCACGTACGTCGTACCTGCCTCGATGTTCTCAAAGAACCATTCAATCTCTGCCGGATCTTCGCCGAAGAATCCGGCGGTAAGACCGTAGATCGTGTCATTCGCTTTGTCCATCGCTTCGTGCAGCGTTTCGACCCGTGCCAGGTGCAGAATCGGCAGGAAGAGCTCTGTCTTGACCAGTTCGTGATCCTCGGGCAACCCTTCCACGATGGTCGGTTCGACGTAGTAACCGCGTGCCAGAGGTCCTTCCGTCAGGACACGCCCCCCGACCAACACCGTTCCATCACGTCGCGCGAGCGCTCCATATCTCTGGTAGTTCTCATACGCCGCACGATTGATGACACTTCCCATAAAGACGTCGCGATGTGTCGGCACCCCCACCTTAAGGGCACGGGTCATCTCGACCAGCTTGGTCTTGAAAGCATCATAGATGCCCTTCTGAACGTAAACGCGCGAGCAGGCGGAGCATTTCTGACCGCTCAGCCCGAATGCCGCCCGTACCACCCCCGTCGCCGCCTTGGTCACGTCCGCGGTGTTGGAGACGATGACCGGGTTTTTGCCGCCCATTTCGATGATCGCGAACCGCGGATAGACCCCGCTGGCTGCCTTTCTGTACAGCTGCATGCCGACCTGATACGAGCCGGTGAAGGTCCATCCACAGATGTCGGGGTTGTCCTGCAGCTCCTGCCCCACTGTGCCGCCTGGGCCGCTCAAGGCATTGAACACCCCCGGCGGTAAACCGGCCTCTGCGAAGAGCTCCGCCACCTTCCAGCTGGTATAAGGGGTTTCCGAGGATCCCTTGAACACCACGGTGTTGCCGGTGAGCAGAGCCGCTGCGATGGGTGCCGCGGACAGGGCCATGGGGAAGTTGAAAGGGGAGATCACGGCCCACACTCCATAGGGTCGCAGCACGCTGAAATTGCGCTCGTGCGGATCATCCGGATTCAGCTTGCCCAGCTCGTGGATGAACCCGTGGTTCTTTTCCATCGAATTGGCGTAGTAGCGGAACAGATCCGCGGTTTCCTCAACCTCACCCAATGCCTCCAGACGGCTCTTGCCCACTTCCAGGATCATCAACGCGGCCAGTTCCAGGCTGTTCTCGCTGATCCGCTCGGCCAGCTTGCGGATGAGCGCGACGCGCTCCTGCCATGGCACCCTGCGCCACTCGGGAAACGCCCTCTTCGCCGCGGCAATCGCTCTTCTGGCATCCTCGGCTGTTCCGTGGGCAAAGTTGCACAAGTGCAGAGTGGTATCCATAGGGCTGAACTTCTGCCCTACGTGGTCACTTGACACCCGCCTGCCATCGATAAACATCGGCAGATCAACACCCAACCACGTCGAGATCACGCGATCGATCGCGCGATCAAAGGCGGATTGGAGCTCCTCGTTATCGGCAGACATTGTGGCGTAGGTGATCTTCATACGTTGCGTCATCGTATCGAGTCCTCCTCAGAGTTAGATCGCATGACAACCCTTACTCGACATCGGCACTGCCTGCAAACTGGAGCGTGCCGTCTTGAACTCTCAAGAAAAAAGCTCGTTTGAGGGGGTTGTGTTGTACATCGAAGCGCCAGCGCCCTGTAACGCCCTCATAATCCACCACACTGAGCGCACCTGCCACTGCCTCTGGCGAGGTGCTCTGGGACTGCTCGATGCCCTGAGCGAGCAGCATCGCTGCGTCGTACGCCAGGGCAGCCAACGTATCGGGCTCCACGGCAAAAGCCGCACGGTAGCGCGCCGCCCATTGCTGTGCAGTCGGATCGGCGACCTGCGCGCTATAGTGCGCCACCAGGTAGACATCTTCCCCAGCAGCCAGGCGGACAGCGTGTATATTCCACCCATCGCTGCCCAACACAGGCCTGCTGATACCCTTCTGCCATAACGCATCGCGCACGCGCACAACAGCAGCATAATCATCTGGCACATACACCGCCTGGACATCGGACATCATCTGCGCATCCAGATGCTCGATGAAATCAGACGGTTGACCGCGATCAACGGTTATGCTCAAAACATAGCCGCCCCGGCGAGTGAAGGATTCGTTGAAGGCGGCCACCACTTCCCGAGCAAATGGACTTTCCGGATTGTTGACCACTGCGACGCGATCCAGGCGCAACGTCTGTAAGACGAAGCGGCTCACCGCACGTCCTTGTTGAGCGTAGGTGAAGGTTGTGCGAAAGACCCGTGGACGCGTGTTGCCCTGCGCGTCAATCGTGACCAATGGATGCGTGGCACTCATGGCAATGAACAGGGCGCCCCTTTTATCTACTACACTGGCAATAGGGATCGCCGCCTCGGAACAGATTCCACCCACGACGAAGCGCACCCCCGCAGCGATGATGCGCTCTGTCACCTGACGCGCGTGCATGGCATCGCATGGGGTGTCCTCCGCGATAGATTCAATGAAAATCCCCCCGCTATGGCGTGCGTTCCACTCGTCAAACGCCAGCTCCGCAGCCTGGCGTACGATTCTGCCATACGTGGCCAGCTCTCCGCTCAACGGTGCCAGGATGGCCACACGCAGCCGGCCCCGTTCCGCGCGAGGCACAGCGGGCAAGGGGGGCATCGCGGGGATGCAGCTGAGCACAACGGAGCTCAGCACGACCCCTATGGCCAACCGACTAAATGACTTCCACAACAGGTGGTGCAACCCAGAACCCGATGTGATGCGCAAGCCGATAGACCGGCGCTGCTCAGGATTTCAGAGTGATTCTACCTGTTGGCTGCGTTCCTGTCCACCTGAGGCCGAAAATGCGAAAACGGGGTGTTTCAGGGGTTACATGGCTTGATCCGCTTTATCCGCTGAGAAAAGGCTGGCGAGGCCAGGGAACGGTGTCACAGGACCTTATATGGACGTGCCAGGAATACCGGATAAGCCCAACAGCCTAGTTAGGGCCGAACCATGGGCTGCGCGGCACACGGATGACAGGTGCACTGCTCACCCGGTATGCACGGCGCGCTCCATCGTATGCTTCGATGCAGAGGTAATAGCTCTTACCATCCTGAAAACGGGTGCCGTCCGAGAAGTCCAGCCAATAGCCCCATTTTCCCAGCCCCGCACCAGTGGCTCGTGCAATTACGGGTAGAAAAACGCGATTTTCGCCCGCCGGCTCGGGAGGTTCAGGTGCGATCAGATTGATCGTATCACGCGCGGGAGGGTTGAAGTCCTTCCAGCTGTTGGCAAACAGATCGGCGTTACAGGGAGGTTCCTGGCCGGGTGGGCGTAGCTCGTGCAGCTCCTGGTAGCGGATCGTCACGGTCACCCTTTGAGCGCCTGGTGCGTTGAGATCGTAGCGTAGCTGATAGCGATAGCCATCCTCGGCACGCGCGACGATATCTCCGGTGAGATAAACGAAATCCAAGTCGAAGTACTCCGGTACTGCTGTCACTTTTCCGTTCTGATCCACGCACACTTCATTGGGCACGATACCAAACGCCTTCACCGGATCTCTTAGCCAAGGGGACGGATCAGTGGTGGATTTCGTCCCCATCCAGGTTGGCCAACCAGGATAATTATTATTGCGTGCCAGGTCCAAGTAATAAATGCAAAAGTTACCATAGGGACAGTTTAACGGTGGAACATGGGGTACAAAAGGAAAGCTGGACACTTGAGAACCATACCAGCGAGGCCAGTTCCTGGCATATGCCACACGTCCGTTCGTCCAGCATGTCCGAGGTGCCTGGATTTTCATCCGGTAAACCAGGTGGTGGTATTGGTGAGTAGGGAAGGTATCTTGGGAGGAAGCCCAGAACATCATTGCTAGCACCTGGCTACCGGTGGAACCGCGCACAATGGTACCTTCACTAGCCGGGCGGCGTTCCATCCAGAAAGGCTCGGTCTGAGCCACGATGTCAACGATGCTCGATTCCGCCATATCCCACACATTGCCACGGTTGGCGCCGAAATCCCCCATTTCCGCCGAGGGCGCCACGATGATCACGCTGAGAGGCTCTGTCTGAGGTGCGGGTAGGTCTTCGACGCCAGATCGCGCATCAGAGAGGTGGGGAATGGAGCGCCCCTCGGTGTCACGCTCCCGAGATATAGCTCCAGCCACATGGTCGGTCCTGCCTGATACCATGGCCAAAATGACCATTACAAAGCATAACACAAGTGCTCTCCACGTGCGTTTCCTTATCATGACCACTTCCTCTTAGATTGCCATCTACACCTTTCAGTATTCCCTACTCTGCATTATAGGGGGAACGTTTGCTGTGGGGAATGGGTCAGGAGTACCAGACGATGCAGCGCGAAGCCCGATGGGAGGATCCGAACGCTATTCCTAAAGACGTCCGAGGTCTCGACGGAGACGCCAGGTGGAAAACGGGGAGTTGAACCAGTGCATGAACGATGCCAACTGGCGGAAAGAAGCTGTGCGGCTTGACTGGATGGAGGTACGCTTCCTCAGCGCGCCGGGTAGTCCGGTCACCCCCTGCCAGAACCCCGTCACCGGTGCCACATCCCTCCTGAGCAGAGACAGGACAATGAAACCTACCTCGAACGCCAGGATGAGCGGCAGAAAGAACACAATCGCGGGGAAATGATAATCCTTAGCTATGGTCCACAATCGGTTGCGGGTCAGCAGACGCTTCTTGAAAGGGGAGCCGCGGCCAACCGTGGCCGAGTGGGCATGATACACGACCGCCTCAGGCACTAAGAGCGAACGCCAACCGCGCAGGCGTGCTCGCCAGGCCAGATCCACATCTTCATAGTAGATGAAGTAGTCCTCGTCAAAAAGGCCGATATCCTGCAACATTTCTCTGCGAAACAGCGCGGCGGTTGCGCTCACTCCGAAAACTTCGCAAGCACCCTGGACTCTTTCCACCCGTTCGCCCAGAAGGTTCTGGATGCCATGACCGAGTACGGAGACCGTCAGCCCTGCCGAGTCAATCACATCGCGCCGATCGTTGAACAAGACAAGTGGAGCAAAGGCGCCCATCTCCGGATGTCTTTCAGCCGCGTTCACGAGCGCTTCGAGCCATTGTGGCTCCGCCTGGGTGTCGTTGTTGAGAATGACGATGTATCGGCCGCGTGCCACGGCAATGCCCTGATTATTGGCGCGCGCAAATCCCAGGTTGCGGTCATTGCCAATCAGACGCACCGCCGGATATCGTTCGCGGAGAAAAGCGACCGAGCCGTCTGTCGAGCCGTTATCTACGACGATCACCTCGAAATCCCGATAGGTCTGTGCCGCCAGCGCAGCAAGGCAGCACGCGAGGTGCTCTTTGCCGTTCCAGTTGATGATCACAATCGAGACCGTCGGCGCATCCGAGGATACGGCCGGGAGATCAGGTGAACAGCAAGACATCTTATGCCAGGCTCACGTCAAATTTCGTGCCGTTGGAACACTGCCGACAGACCGGTGCTCAGGAGGGAAAACGGCTGATGGGACTCTGGTGATAGGCAAGACCCGCTCTCCCTTCCAGGAGGCCGCGATACACCTCCACCAGTTGTTCCCCCGCGCGACGCCATGAGTAGAGACTGCAGGCACGTTCCCGCAATCGCAATCCCAGCTGGGTTCGTGCGGCCGTGCCCATATCCAGCGCTTTTTCCAGAGCGGCGGCCAGTGCTGTAGCGGAACATTCCGACGCATACATGCCCCACTCCCCCAGATACTCCCGGCTGACGGGCACCGGGAATGCCACCGTCGGCAACGCCATGCTCATGTAATTCAGCAGCTTGCCACTCCCTTCGGTCGCGGAGAGCTTGGGCGCCACGGCGACGTCGCCCAGCGCCAGATAGCGCGGCGCGTCCTCATAAGCCACCTTGCCGGTGAAGGTAAAACGGTCGACAATGCCCATCTCCGTCGCACGCGCCTGATAAGAGGCGTGCGGAAAGCCCATCAGCAGCACGTGAAAATCGGCACGGCGACCGGCAATCTCGCGCACCGCTTCCAACAGGAGACCAATGCCCTGATACTCGGTCAACAGACCCAGATATACAATGATCCGACGATCGGGCGGTATTCCCAACGCATGCTTCAGCTGGGCTTTTTCTTCTTGAGCGATAATCTCAGGCGAAAAGGTTTCCGGATTGACACAGTCCGGCAGCGGAATGATCCGCTCGGCGGGCACGCCAAATTCTTCGTTGAGGAGCCTGGAGGCATGCAGGGAGCTGGTGAGCACAACCGGCGCTGCCCGGTCGATACGTCGTTCAAGCCAACGCAGCGGGCGATAGAATCGGCTGTCCGGACCGCGCAGGAAATGGTGGTCAATCATCTCCGCCGTCATGCTGCCCTGAAAGTCGAAAACCAGGGGTGCGCCCGTCAGCCGGCTGAGAAACCATCCCAAAAGTGCACCTTCGTGCAGATGGGCGTGGATGATGTGCGGCCTGTTGCGCAACACATAGCGCAGGGACTTCAGCGCGAGCATCACATCGAGATAAATTTTGTGTCGCGACGACCCTACAATGATCCGGTAGTTGAACGGCACGCCCCAACAGCGCTCAACATGCAAACCGGCGATGTCGCGCCCGTTAGGATACGCCAGGATGGTGACCTGATGCCCCATCCGTTGCAAGACATTGGCTTCTTCCAAGATGCGCACATGGCACCCATAGTCCGCGAAGAACATTGTGGGTGCCAGCATCAGGATGCGCAACGAGATCTCGCTCGCTGGAGGATGCGCGCCCCAATTGCAGAGGGCATTACTATGTGCGTCTGAGACCATCGCGCCGTGCCATTGCGATGCGTGCCGCTTCAGCGATCCGCTCAGCCGTGAGACCATACGCGCGCAGCACCGCCTCTCCATCTCCGGACTCGGCGAAGGTATCTTGCACGCCCACTCTCACCAGAGGCACCGGCAGCTCGGCGCTCAACACTTCTGCCACTGCACCACCCAGACCACCCAGAATGTTGTGATCTTCAGCGGTCACGATGCAACCCGTCTCCCGCGCTGCCTGCACAATGGCATCGCTGTCGAGTGGTTTGATGGAAAACATGTCCAACACCCGCGCCGAAATGCCCTCGCGCTCGAGAATCTCTGCCGCTGCCAATGAGCGGCACACCATATTGCCGATCGCGATAATCGTCACATCGTAGCCTTCACGGGCCAAAACCGCCTTGCCGAATTCCAGGTGCAAGGTACTCTCATCATAGAGATAAGGGGTATCCTGACGTCCGATGCGGACATACACCGGACCCATCGAATCCGCCACCATAGGGATCAGCTTCATGGTCATCACCGGATCCGACGGCACCAATACGGTGACATTCGGGATCGCCCGCATAATCGCAATGTCTTCAATGGCCTGGTGGGTGGCACCATCTGGTCCGATCTCGATCCCGGCATTCGTGGCCACCACTTTGACGTTCAGTCGAGGGTAGGCGATGCTGTTCCGAAACTGCTCGACAGCCCGCATGCTGGCGAAGACACAGAAAGTGCTGGCAAAAGGCACCAAGCCTGTCGTGGCCAGGCCAGCCGCCACACCCATCATATTCCCTTCGGCGATGCCCACCGGGAAATAACGCTCCGGGAAACGTTCGCGGAAGAGCACCGTTTGGGTGCCTTTGCCGAGGTCGGCCTCGAGCACAACCACGTTCGGGCGCGTCTCACCGACCGAGACGAGCGCTTTTCCGTACGCAACACGGTTATTGGGGATCTTCTCAGACATGGGATGTCTCCTTGCACGCTGCAGCGAAATAGCCGTCACATCCCAGTTCTGTCATCGCCTGTTCGAAGTGCTCCTTCGTCAGGATGGACGAATGCCATTTTACTTGGTTTTCCATAAAGGAGACCCCTTTGCCCTTGATCGTGCGGGCAATGATCGCGGTCGGCTTACCCCGCGTGTTCTTTGCCTCTGCAAAAGCATCCAATAGCTGCGCTATATCGTGCCCGTTGACCTCCAGCACGTGCCACCCGAAGGCACGCCATTTATCCGACAAGGGCGCAATCTCCATAATCTCCGCGTTGCACCCGTCGATCTGGAGGGTGTTGTAGTCTACGATGCCGACAAGATTGTCCAGGCAGTAATGCGCGGCCGACATAGCGGCTTCCCATACCTGACCTTCTTGTTGTTCGCCGCATCCCATAATCGCGTACACGCGATACGATTTGCCCTGAAATTTGCCCCCCAACGCCATGCCGACGGCGACCGAAATGCCCTGCCCCAACGATCCGGTGGTGGCGTCGATGCCAGGGGTTTTGCGCATATCGGGGTGTCCCTGCAACCGGCTGCCCAGCTTGCGCAACGTCCACAGCTCCTCAAGCGGGAAATAACCGCGCTTGGCCAGCGCCGCGTAGAGGATAGGGCATCCGTGTCCTTTGGACAACACCACTCGGTCACGCTCGGGCCAATCGGGACATGCGGGATCGATGTTCAGCACCGAAAAGTACAAAGCGGTTACGATCTCTGCAGCGGACAACGAACCACCTGGATGACCTGACCCGGCCAGATAAATGGCCCGTAAAGCGAGACAACGCAGTTCATTGGCGATTGCTTCCAGCTGGTGGATGTTTCGATTCACAGGGGGAATATACCTCCTTCTCGTCCTCAAGTTCATCAAGCAGGCAGTACAAGACCGCATTATATTCCGCCTCTTCTGCGACGCCAACTTTGCAGGCGAGTTGTTCATAAAAGATTAATGCAGTATACTGTTGAGCAGTGTCAGAGTACTGAGGGAGGTAGCCATGTCGGTCAGCCATGAACTGTTGGAAATTCTGAGATGTCCCTACTGTGTCAGCGGAGAGACGCGCAAACCAGGCCCGGATCCGGGTCGGCTGGAACTGGTGCGCAATGGGGAATGGTTGGTATGCACCGAGCCAGACTGCCAGCGCAAGTACCCCATCCGGGAGGATATCCCGGTGATGCTGATCGAGGAAGGTGACAAGTGGAGACAAACCCCCATCGAACAACTCCCCGATCCAGGCCCTCTCATACAGGTGAACGAATGAGATATTCTATATTCTTGCTGATCACCGTCTTATTGGTAACGAGCGTAGTCTGGCTGCCCACGGCAGCGGCTCAGGAACCTATCCGGGTGCTCGACCAGTCCGTCGAGGCAGCCTTCCGCGACCACATTACATTTCGGGTCAAACTGGAGAGCGACAGCCCGATAAAGGAAGTGCGTCTTCTGTATCGGGTTGCCGGCCTGCCTGCCACAGCACGCGGAGATGCGCAATTCGAGCCAGGCACGTCGGTCGAGGCTGTTTTTACAATCGATCAACGACGTGACTACCTGCCGCCGGGCAGTGAGCTCAGCTATTGGTGGCGAATCACCAATGAAGCGGGCGACACCCTGAAAACCGAACCTCAAACCTATCTGTATATGGACGATCGCCATACGTGGCAGACGTTGAGCAATGAGCGCTTGACGTTATACTGGTACAGAGGCGATGGCGACTTTGGAGAGGCGTTGTTCCGCCAGGCGAACCACACGCTGGATCAGATCGAAAACGAAGCGGGTGTGCGCGTCACGAGGCCGGTGAAAATCTTCATTTACGGGAGCCACCGCGACCTGCTGGAGGCGGTCGAAGTCGGGGCCCACGAATGGACAGGCGGGCAAGCGTTCACCGAGCACGGTGTCATTGTCATCAATGTCTCACCGAACGACCTGGACTTCGGCCTGATCGCCGTGCCGCACGAGCTGACCCACATTGTCATCGATCAAGCCACGGACAACCCCTATGGTGACATCCCACGCTGGCTGGATGAGGGGCTGGCGGTGTACATGTCAGGCGAGCTGGACAGCCCGTTCCGGGGCTATCGCAGCCTGGTTGCTCTGTATGCGAAACAAAATCGTCTGATGACTCTGCAGACGCTCTCCAGCAGCTTCCCCGCCGACCCGGAGCTCGCGAACCAAGCCTACGCCCAGAGCGGGCTCGTGGTAGAGTTCATCATTCAAAACTACGGCAAAGAAGCGATGGCCAAGCTGCTGAACATCTTTGCCCAGGGCTCTCTCTATGATGATGCCCTGCGTGAGGCGCTTGGCATGGATACCTGGGAACTGGACAACGCCTGGCGGAAGCACATCGGGGCTCCTCCTCTTGAGCGACCCGGAACCACCGGGCAAACACCGGATTCGGGACAGGCAGCGACACAAGTACCCACGCCATCCCCTACCCTTTCCCCATCTGCGGGCTCAACCCCTTCCGGCACCGCCTCAACGCCGAGGGATGCCTCTGGCAAGGTGAGCATCCCGTGCCTGAGTGTGGGATTCACAGGTGCGATAGTGGTCGCTTCTTTCCTGACCATTCGGTTGCACGGCCGTCCGAGTTCGTGAAGCGTTGTCGTTCTTCGATCGAACCTGCCGTCCACTTGAACATTCGCCAAAATCCAGCATGATAGGCAGAGATACGTGATGCAAGCGACAAGTCCTATTCGAATCTATAACTCAGACGAGGCACGACGGACGATCCTGGCACGTCAACTGAGCGGCGAGGTTCGTCCCACTCCCCAGCTGACGGCCGGCATCGAGCGTGTTTTCGGGCGCGCTCTGAGCCCTGAGCAGGCGGTAGCCCACATCTTGGAGGATGTGCGGCAGCGTGGCGATGCGGCGCTCCGCGAGTGGACACAACGTATCGACGGGGTGCTTCTGGACGATTTTGTCGTCCCAGTAGAACAGCTCCAGGCAGCATATGAGACTCTGGCGCCTGAGTTGCGCGCTGCCCTGCACACCGCGATCGAGCGCGTGCGCACATTCCACCAGCGGCAACCGATACACGGCTGGATCGAATGGTCGGACAGCGGGAGTGCCCTGGGACAGATCGTGCGGCCGCTGGAACGGGTATTAATTTATGCACCGGGCGGCACAGCACCTTACCCCAGCACGGTTATCATGAGCGCAGTGCCGGCCCAGGTGGCGGGAGTGCGGGAAATCTACGTCACCAGCCCGGCCGGCAAAGACGGCTGGCCGGCGACGGTCATCCTCGCCGCCGCCTATGCCTGTGGGATAAAGGACGTTTACCGCGTGGGGGGTGCCCAGTCCATCGCTGCATTTGCATATGGAACTTCCAGCATTCCGCGCGTGGACAAAATCGTCGGGCCAGGCAATATCTTTGTGGCGCTGGCGAAGCGCCAGGTATATGGCTGGGTGGACATCGACGGTCTGGCAGGGCCTACCGAGACATTAATCGTGGCGGACGAGACGGCCGACCCCGCTCTGGTAGCTGCCGATCTGCTAGCCCAGGCGGAACACGACCCACTGGCAAGCGCCATCTTGATCACCAATAGCCACCCCATCGCGGTGGAAGTGCAGGTACAGGTGGCCGCTCAGCTGGAGAGTCTGAGCCGGAGTGAAGTGATTGTAGAGAGCTTGCGCGCCCAGGGAGGCATCGTCGTTTGCGCGCGCTTAGAGGAGGCGATCGAACTGGCCAATCTCTACGCTGCGGAACACCTCTGTCTCCACGTCGCGCAGCCATGGTTATGGCTCGGCCACATCCGACACGCCGGCGGCGTTTTCCTAGGCGAGCACTCCTATGAGGCACTCGGCGACTACGTGGTAGGTCCTAGCCACGTGATGCCCACACTCGGCACGGCACGCTTCGCGTCGCCGTTGACCGTGCGCGATTTTACCAAGATCATCAGCCTATTCGGATTGAGCAAGGAAGAAGCGGGCCGCATCGGCGCAGCTGCCTTTACGTTGGCGCAAGCAGAGGGATTGACAGCTCACGCCGCTGCCATCGCGAAACGTCTGCAGAGGGACGGTCGCCAGGATCTATGAGCTTCGATGTCACCGCGCTGATTCGCCCAGATGTGGCGAGTATGCAACCGTATGTGCCCATTCTGCCATTTGAGGTGCTGAGCGCGCAGCTGGGCCGGCCGCCGGAGCAGATCACCAAGCTGGACGCCAACGAGAATCCCTATGGCCCTTCGCCCAAAGTGCGTCAGGCCCTGGCCGCGATGCCCTATCCGCACATCTATCCTGATCCCGAATCGCGGCTCCTGCGCGCTGCGTTGAGCGATTACGTGCAGCTGCCGATGGAATACCTCCTGGCAGGCCATGGGGCAGATGAGCTGATCGACCTGGTGATGCGTCTGCTCTTACAACCGGGCGACGTGATCGTCAATTGCCCTCCGACATTTGGGATTTATCCATTTGATGCCGCGGTCAACGGGGCTCGTGTGTGCAACGTGCCGCGGCGCGCGGATTTCACCCTGGACGTAGAGGCTATCATCCAAGCGGTGCAACACGAACCACGTTGCAAGCTTGTCATCGTCACCTCGCCGAACAATCCAGATGGGGGGCTGATTTCAGATGAGGCCATAGACCAACTGTTGCGCCTGCCGGTGGTGGTCGTGTTGGACGAAGCGTATGTGGAGTTCGCCGGCCTGGAGCACAGCCATATCCATTTAGTACCCCATCACGACAACCTGGTCGTGTTACGCTCGTTCAGCAAGTGGGCTGGCCTGGCAGGTCTGCGGCTTGGGTATGGGGCATTTCCTTTGAAGCTTGTAGAGCATCTGTGGAAGATCAAACAGCCCTACAACGTGAACGTCGCAGCGCAAGTGGCCGGGATCGCCTCTTTGGAGGATCGAGAATATTTGCTGGACAACGTCCGCCGCCTGGTCGCAGAGCGCGAACGGATGATGGGGTTGCTGCGGACCATTCCATACCTGCAACCCTATCCGAGCTATGCGAATTTCATCCTATGTAAGGTGCTGGGGCGTGACGCATTCGAGATTAAGCAAAAGCTCGCCGGACGCGGCATCTTGATCCGCTATTATCACACCCCTGGCCTGACCGACCATGTGCGCTTCACCGTCGGACGCCCCAAAGACACAGAGCGTCTGATCCAAGCCCTGCGCGAATTGTAGGAGGTCTTAAGAAATGGGGCGCATTGCCAAGGTCTGTCGCGAGACAGCAGAAACCCGTGTTGAGGTGCAGCTCAACCTGGACGGTCGTGGATACGCCGATATCCACACCGGCGTAGGTTTTTTGGACCACATGTTGAACACCCTGGCGCGTCACGCGCGCTTCGATCTGGAGCTTCAGGCGACGGGTGATTTGGCGGTCGACGAGCATCATACAGTGGAGGATGTGGGGATTGCGCTGGGGCGTGCACTGGGCAATGCCTTAGGAGATCGCTCCGGAATCACACGGATGGGACATGCGATCGTGCCGATGGACGAGGCTCTGGCGCTGGTGGCCGTGGACATTGGCGGGCGCGGTTATTGTGTCTTCGCAGGTGAGTTCCATACCGCACGGGTGGGCACGATGGCGACCAGTTTGATAAGCCACTTTTTCCATTCCCTGGCAGCGGAGAGTCGGATGAACGTGCATGCCCATCTCCTTGCCGGCACAGACGACCATCATGGCGCCGAGGCACTTTTCAAAGCATTGGCACGCGCACTACACCAGGCAACGCGTCCGGATTCCTCTCTGGCCGGCGAAATACCCAGCACGAAGCGCGTCATCGAGACGTAGGTGATCCGCGAGGTTTGAGTGTCAGGAATGCACATCGCAATTGTGGATGCCGGCATCGGTAATCTGCGCAGCGTCCAGAAGGCGTTTGAGTTTCTGGGAGCAGCGCCGCTGATCACCCACGATCCCGACACGGTTCTCGGCGCAGATGCGATCGTGCTCCCCGGAGTGGGCGCCTTCGGCGACGGCATGCATGGTCTGCGCCAACATGGCCTGGACAGAGCGCTCCGCCAATTCATCGACAGTGGCCGTCCGTTCCTCGGGATCTGCGTCGGGTTACAACTTCTGTTCACAGAAAGCGAAGAGATGGGATTGCACCGCGGATTGGGGGTGTTGCCGGGGCGGGTGGTTCGTTTTTCGCCATCCCTCACGGTGCCCCATATGGGATGGAATCAACTACATCGACGCCGGGATCACCCTTTGCTGAAAGAGGTGCCGGACGGCGCTTTCGTATACTTCGCCCACTCCTATCATGCCACCACAGACGATGAGACGATCTTGATCGCGACTACTGACTACGGGGAACATTTCCCTTCTATCGTGGCACGCGACAATATCTGGGCGGTGCAGTTTCATCCCGAGAAAAGTGGACGTGTGGGACTGACCATTCTGCGCAACTTTCTGGAGTATCTCGATGATCATCTACCCGGCCATTGACCTGCGGCGCGGTCGTTGCGTGCGGCTGAAGCAAGGCGACCCCCAAGCTGAAACCGTCTTTAGCGAAGACCCTATTGCCATCGCGCTGCACTGGGAACAACAGGGGGCAGAATGGTTGCATATTGTCAATCTGGATGGCGCACTGGGTGACAGCGGCGCGGCGGATGCCAATCTGGCCGCTTTGCGCGCCATCCTCGGCACGATCACCATCCCGGTGCAGCTGGGAGGTGGATTGCGTTCGCTGCACGCAATCGAAAGTGCGCTGCAGATGGGTGTCCGGCGTGTGGTGCTGGGGACAGTCGCGGTCGTCGCACCGGAGATCATGGATCAAGCGGTTCGCCAGTTCGGTGCCGAATGCATCGCCGTAGCGCTCGACGTGCGAGAAGGCCAGGTGGCGATACACGGCTGGCAAACAACCGGTCACACCTCCCTATCTGACCTGGCCAGGCGCATCCGAGATGCCGGGGTACCCCGTGTCGTGTACACGGATATCCAGCGCGATGGCATGTTGAGCGGGGTCAACACAACGGCATGTGCGGCACTGGCTCAGGCGACGGGGCTGAAGGTGATCGTATCCGGTGGGGTTGCGTCGCTGGAAGACATCCAGCAGGCCAAGCAGATGGAATGGGCAGGGATTGAGGGCGTCATCATCGGCAGGGCACTTTATACGGGCCAAATCGATCTGAAGGAAGCGCTCGCCCTGGCGCGCCCGCAAGTCTAGAGAAGGATGGATGGTGCGATGTTAGCGAAACGCATTATTCCGTGCCTGGATGTCAAGGATGGCCGCGTCGTCAAAGGGGTTCAGTTCGTGCAGTTGCGCGATGCCGGCGACCCGGTGGAACAAGCGCAAATTTACGACGCAGAGGGCGCCGACGAGCTGGTCTTCCTGGACATCACCGCGAGCCATGAGCAACGTGGGCTGACGCTGGAAATGGCGCGGCGCGTGGCCGAGAAAGTTTTCATCCCTTTCACGGTGGGGGGCGGGATCTCCAGCGTCGACGACATGCGCGCCATCATCTCCACCGGCGCCGACAAGGTGAGCATCAACACAGCCGCTGTGCGCGATCCCGATCTGATCACCCGTGGCGCGCGCGCATTCGGCAGCAATGCCATCGTCGTGGCCATCGACGCGCGGCGTCGCCTGGATACCCCCTACAAGGAATGGGAGACCACCACCCACGGGGGACGCCGACGCACCGGTTTGGATGCGATCGAATGGGCGGTTGAGTGTGAAAGACGCGGAGCGGGCGAGATTCTGCTCACCAGCATGGATCGCGACGGAACCCAAGCGGGCTACGACATTGAGCTCACCCGTGCGGTAGCGGATGCCGTCAGCATTCCGGTGATCGCCAGCGGTGGGGCGGGCGCGCTGGAGCACTTCTACGAGGTATTGACCGAAGGAAACGCGGATGCCGCCCTGGTGGCCAG
>QEXY01000068.1 GCA_003130875.1 Ardenticatenia bacterium | reverse complement strand
TGAATCCGGAGCTGGTGCGCGAGATCGCGCCGGAGTGCATCTATCGCATCTACCTGTCCGCATTGACGCAGCTGAACATCGACCGGCACAATCGGGTGCCCACGACCGACACGCGCCTTATCCGGCGCATCGTGCGGGATGCCACCTATCGCGGCTATTCGGCTGCCGAGACGCTGGCGCGTTGGGAAAGTGTGCGCCGCGGTGAAAAACGCTGGATCTTCCCGTATCAGGACAATGCCGACGTCATGTTCAACTCGGCGCTGGTGTATGAGCTGGCCGTGCTCAAGTCCTATGCTGAGCCGTTGTTGCTCCAGGTGCGACCGCGCACCCGCGAGCATATCGAGGCCAAGCGCCTGCTCTCGCTGCTGGAGTGGTTCGTGCCGGTGCCACCGGACCATGTGCCGGACAACTCGATCCTGCGCGAGTTCATCGGCGGGTCGATCCTCCAGGATTATTTCCCGCAATTAGGCACGAGCCGCGAGCGTCCTTGATTCACCGCCGAGGGTGCGCGCCGCGACCGTGAGGGAGGGGCACAAAACGCACCGCAGAGCGCGCAGAGGACGCGGTAGGGGCGATCAACCGGTCGCCCCCTACCACGCGCGCGGCTCGGATGCCTCTGCGCGACAATTCCAACCACTGCTGCTCGCTCTCTCCCTGTTTCACTGCACACAGTTGCGCAGTGGGATGCGCAAAAGTATCATAAAGAGGTCTCCTTGCTGGCGGCTCCAGAAGGGGATGTTTTATACTTGCGTCAGGGTGCTCGATGTCCGACGAATTGAAGTATTGGGTGGGCTTCAGCCGCGTCCCGGGGATCGGACCGGTGCGGCTGCGCGCGCTGTTGAACCACTTTACGAATGATGTGGCTGCCGCCTGGCACGCTTCGCCCGCGACGCTGCGCGCGCTGGGGTTCGACCAGCGCACCATCGCCACGTTTTGCCAGCTGCGCGACCGCCTGGACCTGGATGCGGAGTGGAAACGCACTCAGGATGCCGGTGTCACCGTGCTCACGTGGGAGAGCCAGGCGTATCCTCACTTGCTCAAGTCCATCGTCCATCCGCCCCCCGTGCTTTACATACGGGGTGAATTGTCGCCCGCGGATGAGTGGGCATTGGGCGTGGTGGGCACCCGCCAGGCCAGCTCTTACGGACGCGAGGTGACGCGCACGCTGGTGGCCGGATTGGTCGCCGCCGGAGTGACCATCGTCAGCGGGCTGGCATATGGGATCGACACCATGGCCCACCGTGCGGCGCTCGACGCCGGCGGACGCACACTCGCCGTGTTGGGCAGCGGAGTGGACATCATCTACCCGTACGAAAATCGCGACCTGGCCGAACAGATTGTCCGCAATGGCGCCCTGATCAGCGAGTATCCGTTGGGGACAAAGCCAGAAGCGCGCAATTTTCCACCGCGCAATCGCATTATCAGCGGGATCAGCCTGGGCGTGCTCGTGGTGGAAGGCTCCACGCGCAGCGGCGCGATGATCACCGCCGCCTATGCGCTGGAACAAGGCCGCGAGGTATTCGCCGTGCCCGGCAACATCCTCAGCCGTAACAGCGGCGGACCGAGCTTCCTCATCCAGCAGGGCGCCAAGCTGGTGACCGGCGTCCAGGATATCCTGGAGGAGCTCAATCTGAACATGGTCGCGCAGCAGCGCGAGGTGCGTCAGGCGCTGCCGGATAACCCCACCGAAGCGCAGCTGCTGCAGTTCCTCTCCGCTGAGCCGATGCACGTGGATGAGCTGGGGCGCGCGGCCGGCCTGCCCATTCACGAAGTGACCAGCACCTTGACATTGATGGAACTCAAGGGTATCGTGCGCCAGGTCGGCAGTATGTGCTATGTGGCAACACGAGAGACCAAGCTTTCTGCATGAAAACCACATAAAAATGGGCCGGGGGAAACGCCGATGCAAAACTATTACGCAGTGATCATGGCGGGCGGCAGCGGCACGCGGCTCTGGCCGCTCAGCCGGCACCATTTACCGAAGCAAGCGTTGCAGCTGATCGGTGAGCGCACTATGTTGCAGCACGCGGTGGACCGGCTGTTGCCCATTTTGCCGGTGGAACGGGTGTTCATCGTGACCGCCGCCGAATATGTACCTCTCTTGTCTGCACAGGTGCCGGACATCCCTCCAGAAAACTTCATCATGGAACCCGCTGCGCGCGGCACCGCCGGCGCCATCGGGTTAGCAGCGGTTTACCTGCAACAGCGCGATCCAGAGGCGGTCATGGCGGTGTTGACGGCGGATCACTTCATCCGTTCCGTGGAAGTCTTCCGACAGGTGCTGCAAGTGGCCTATCATCTCGCCACGCAAGGCCACATCGTCACCCTGGGCATCTGCCCCAGCTATCCGGCGACCGGTTTCGGCTATATCCGCCGCGGCGACCGCATTGCCCAGGTTGACGGATTTGATGTGTATGCTGTGGAGGCGTTTGTCGAAAAGCCGGACGCGCGGCGCGCCGCGGAGTTCGTCGCCAGCGGGTTATACAGCTGGAACAGCGGCATGTTCGTCTGGCAGGTGCCGCGCATCCTGCGGGAATTTGCACAACACATGCCCGATGTACACGCGCTATTGCAGCGCATTGCCGCCGCCCTGGGAACGCCCGACGCTGTCCAGGTGCTCCAAACGGTGTGGCCTCAGGTGCGCAAGGAAACCATCGACTACGGCATCATGGAAAAGGCGCGCGGCGTGGTCGTGATCCCGGTGGACATCGGCTGGAGTGACATCGGGGATTGGGAGGCGCTCTACGGCGTGCACATGACGTGCATGGACGGGAATGTCATCCTGGGCAATCACCTGGGCATTGCCACCAAGGGCTGCCTGATCCGCGGCGGTGACAAGCTCATCGTGACGGTCGGGCTGGAGAACACGATTGTGGTGGACACCGAGGATGTCCTCCTCATCTGTGCGCGCGACCGCGCCCAGGATGTCAAGGCGGTCGTGGAACAATTGCAAGCCAACGGTATGACGAATCTGCTATAATAGAGGACGAGGTAGACACCGGTATGGAGACGTTGACGGCTTACTGCGTCAAGTGTCGCGCCAAGCGACCGATGCGCGACCCACAGCCGAGCTATACGGCGTCGGGCAGACCGTGTACGCAAGGTGTCTGTCCCGAGTGTGGCACCACCTTGTTCAAGATGGGGCGTACGCCGGCCCATGCCGCGCTGCCGGCACCCCCGGCACTTCCCGCGGAGAAGCATGCCAACCGCACCACACGCCGGGCCAAGGCGGTGTCGGCCACGCGCGACAAAGAAAGGGTTTCAAGCGATGGCCGTCCGTTGGTCATTGTTGAGTCGCCGGCTAAGGCGCGCACGGTGGGCAAGTTCTTGGGCAGCGGTTACACCGTCAAAGCGTCGGTGGGCCATGTGCGCGATCTGCTGCGCTCGCAGCTCTCGGTGGATGTCGAGCACGACTTCGCACCCCGCTATCGCGTGCCCAAGGAGAAGCGCCAGATCGTCGAGGAGCTCAAGGCGGCGGTCAAACGTGCTCCGGAAGTATATCTTGCCACCGACCCCGACCGCGAAGGCGAGGCGATTGCCTGGCACTTGATGGAAGCAGCGGAGATACCCCCTCAGGCCGCTCGTCGGGTGGTCTTTCACGAGATCACCCAGCAGGCGATCCAGGAAGCTTTCAGCCATCCGCAGCAGATCGACATGAACCGCGTCAACGCCCAGCAGGCGCGCCGCATTCTGGACCGGCTGGTCGGGTACAAGCTCAGCCCCTTGCTCTGGGAAAAGGTGCGCAACCGCACTTCGGCGGGCCGCGTGCAGAGCGTGGCAGTGCGCCTGATCGTGGAGCGGGAGCGCGAGATCGCCGCCTTCGTGCCCGAAGAATACTGGTCGATCGCCGCCGAGCTGGCGCGGCGCGTGGCCGAGCGCCCGAGCTTCATCGCCAAGCTGGTCAAGATTGCCGGCCAGGCGGTGGAGCTCAAGAACCAGGCCGCCGTGCAGCCCGTTCTGGAGGAGCTGGAGCGTTCCCTCTATCTGGTGGTCGACGTGCGCAGGGGGGAGCGGCGACGCAAGCCCGCGCCGCCGTTCACCACCAGCACCATGCAGCAGGAGGCGTCGCGGCGTCTGGGCTTCACCGCCGCGCGCACGATGCGCATTGCCCAGCAGCTCTATGAAGGCATTGACCTGGGGGCGGAGGGCAGCGTGGGCCTGATCACGTATATGCGCACCGACAGCACCAATGTGGCCATCGCGGCGCAGGAGGAGGCACGCGCGTTCATCGCCGCGCGCTATGGCCCGACCGCGTTGCCGCCGACGCCGCCCATTTACAAGACCAAGGCGAAAGGCGCCCAAGAAGCGCACGAGGCGATCCGGCCCACCAGTGTGCTGCGCGAGCCCGAAAAGGTGAAACCCTTCCTGAGCGCGGAGCAATGGCGCCTGTACACACTCATCTGGCAGCGTTTCGTCGCCAGCCAGATGGCGCCTGCCATCTACGACACGATGACGGTCGAAGTCGCCGCCGACCCCGCGTGGCACGAGACAACCTTTGCATCCGAAGCGTTCCAGTCCACTGCCCGGTGGGAGCGTCTGGCGGCCGAGGCGCGCTATCTCCTGCGCGCCAGCGGCAGTCGGGTACGGGTGCCCGGCTTCCTCGCCGTCTACGAGGAAAGCCGCGATGAGGATGCAACGCCGGAGGAGGGTGAGCAGATGTTGCCCGAGGTGCACGTCGGCGAGCTCCTCGACCTGGTGCGTCTGTTGCCGGAACAGCATTTCACCCAGCCACCGCCACGCTACACGGAAGCCACCCTGGTGCGTGCCTTGGAAGAGTACGGCATCGGCCGGCCCAGCACCTACGCGCCCATCATCTCCACCATTCAGGAGCGCGGCTATGTGACCAGTGTTGACCGCCGCCTCTATCCCACCGAGCTGGGCTTCATTGTGAACGACCTGCTGGTGGAGCACTTCCCGGACATTGTCAATGTGGACTTCACCGCCCGCATGGAGGAAGACCTGGACCGCATCGCCCGCGGCGAGCAGGAGTGGGTGCCGGTTCTGCGGGCGTTCTACACGCCGTTCGAACAGGCGTTGCAACGTGCGGAGCGTCTGATGGCCAAGGTGGAGATGGCCGAGCCGCTCACCGGGGAGAACTGTGAGCGGTGTGGCCACCCGATGGTGGTGAAATGGGGACGTTTCGGCAAGTTCATCGCGTGCTCCAATTATCCCGCTTGCCGCAACACCAAGCCCTATCTGGAGAAGACCGGCGCCACCTGCCCCCAGTGCGGCGGTGACCTGGTGGAGCGCCGGACGCGCCGGAAGCGCATTTTCTACGGCTGCGCCAACTATCCGACCTGCAACTTCACCAGCTGGAAGCGGCCCTTGCCCCAGCCGTGTCCGGAATGTGGCGGGTTGCTGGTGGTGGCCAATCAACGCACGGCGCAGTGTCTGCAGTGCGGCGCGCGAGTCAGCATGGAACACGTCACGTCCTCTGCCGCGCCGGCCGAGCTGCCGGCTGCAGAGGCAACCCTCGTCGCCGGCGACTCCTGATCCGCGTCGTGATCCCTTATCCGCGCCGCGACCACCTATTCGAGCCGCGACCGTGAGGGAGCGGCACAAAATTCACCGCAGAGAACGCAGAGGACGCCGAGGTTTTCTCCTGTCAATTCTCTGCGCTCTCGGCGTGCTCGGCGGTAAAATCCTGCCGCTTGCGGATGCGCGCGGCGCGGTGACGGTGACGAACCCCCACTCGTGAGAGGATACCCCGCTCCAGCTAAGGCGCTTGCTCCAGCTTCTCGATGTATTGCCGCGCCATCGCCGTCGCCTGGGGATCGCTGCCGTCGTCCAGCTCCTGGAAGCGCCGGAACATCTCGAGCGCCTCTTGCCGCTTCCCCTGGAGGTCGTAGACGACGCCCATGCTGAAATAGGCCTGCGGCAGCTGGGAATCGATCTCCAGCGCGCGCTGAAACGCACGGAGCCCCTTGTCCAGCAGTTCCTTGTCCGGGGGCTGGCTTTGCAGCGCCTGTTGCACGTACACCGCCCCCTTGTTGTGGTGGAGTGCCGCGTCGTCCGGCGCGATGGCCAGGGCGGCGTCGTATTCTTTCAGCGCCTCGTCCAGCCGCCCCATCTGGTAGAGCGTCACCCCCAGGTTGACATAGGCATCCACATACCGCGCGTCCAGCGCGGTCGCTTTGCGGAAGGCTGCTTCGGCGAGGGTGAGCAGATTGGCGCGCACCCAGGCGCTGCCCAGCTTGAAATGCGCCTCGGCGGAAGTGGGCGCTGCCTGCACCGCCTGTTCCGCCGCCTCAATCTGCGGGTCGGACTGGAGGGCCGCCACATAAGAGGGCGCTCGACGCAGCGCTGCCCATGCTTCGGCGAACTGCTCGGCCTGATAGCGCTCGAGCGCGACCTGGTATTGGTCCGCTTCATCCTGTGGCGTCTGCTGGAGAACCGCCGTCTGATCCGCTGGAACGGCGCCCGGTGCGAGGAACGTCCGCCTTAACGAAGGATAGATGAGCCATACCAACACGAATAACAACAGCAAGCCCACCGCAACGCGGATCCAGCGCGGAGATAGACGCAGCCCTTGCGGTTCGGAGGAGCAGCTGATCGGCGGGGCAGCGGATGCATCCCCGTCACGGGCGGCCGTTCCGCCTGTTTCATCTGCTGCGACACCTGCTTCGGGTATGTCGTTCGTGCTCATAGATTGCCTCTACCTAAAATTACTAACAGGGTGTAACCGCGCCACCACCATAGTAACCGCTCCCTGACGGTCGCGGCGCGGATACGGGATTGCGGCTTGATTGGGATGCCTCCACCCTTGTCACCATTGCGAAAAGTCTGCCCGCACAAGGGGCACAACACATCCCATCTCGCAATCTCTCAGGACGCGCTGGCTTTCGGCGCCAGCAACACCACCTGCGTCTCCTGCGGCAGGCTGGCTGCCGAGACCTTGAGCGTCTCCAGCGGCTCCAGATGCCCCGTCCCCATCTCCTTCAGGAAGCGCTCGATCCCTTCCAGCTCCGCGGAGAGCGTGCCGACGCGGTAGTGCATCGGGATGACCAGGTTGGGCTCCACCATGCTGACGATCTCCGCTGCCTGGACGGCGCTGAGGCTGTGCCTACCACCCCCCACCGGCAGCAGCAATACGTTGACCCCGCTGAGCATCTGCACTTGCTCCGGAGATGGCAGGTAGTTCAGATCGCCCAAGTGGCACACGCTCAGTCCGTCGAACTCGAAGATGAAGATCACATTGCGCCAGCGCAGCCACGCATCGCGCGGGATGTCCTGGTGGGGCGGATAGGTGGCCATGCCGGTGATGAACATGGAACGCACCTCGTACTCGCCCGGCGCGTCGAGGACGCGATACGTGCCCTGGAGCGCTGACAGGTCCGCGTGGTGCGGGTGGTGATGGCTGATGGTGACGACGTCCGCCTTCAGGCGCGGCAAACTGACCCCCACCGAATCGGCGAATGGATCGGTGATGATGACAACACCCCGCTCGCGCAGGCGGAAGCACGCATGTCCGAACCAGGTGATCTCCATCGCGCTAGACCGTGATAACCATCCCTGTGAACGCCATTTCGATCAACGCGGTGGTCGCCAGCGTTGATCGGGCATCTTGCTCCGACGGGCCTCCTCCGCCTCAGCCTGTTCCGTTTGATAGCGGATTGTCTCAATCACCGCACGGTTGGAGAGCACCGAGAGCAGCGCGAAGAAGAACAGGAACAATGGAAACAGGAAGAAGTACGAGAGCGCTGCCAGGATGATCACCACCAGGAACATGACGAGGCTCAGACCGGGCTGCGAAAGCATCAGGACGATGCTGTTGCGATACGCCAGCCTGAGGGACGGGGTCTCCTGGTGGGTCAGGAAGGGGAAGAAATAGAATTGCATCCCGGCCCACCACAGGCCCAAGGCGCCGAACAGGAAGAAGGGCACCAACGCCCAGGATTCGGAGCGGCCGGAATAGAAAGCCAGGTTCATGCCGACCAGGGCAGCGACGAGCACGTTGGCCAGCGCCCAGAGATAGGACTGCTTCCAGTAGCGGCGTATGCCGGTGGTGAAGGTGTTCCAGCGCAACACCTTGCCCTCGCCGATTTCAGCGGCGACCCACGCCATGCCGGCGGAGACAAGCGGCGCCCCGATCACGGTGACCAGGGCAATACACCACAACACGTTCAGCAGGACGAGCCATAATATCTCGTCCGCAAAATCGGAAATCGAAGCCCGGATGACACGCCATGCAAGACTCATAGGGGTGCCCTCACCATCTCACTTGCCAGCGCGGCGTACCCGGCCAGGGCGTCCACCAGTGCGGTCACAGCGATGTGCTCGTGGTTCGTATGCACGACCTTGGGATCGCCCGGACCGAAGCCGATGGTGGGGATGCCCAGGGCGGCGATCTGTCCCCCATCGGTGGCAAAGCGCCACACATCGATGGCCACAGCACGGTCTAATGCCTGGCTCAGGGTGCGCTGCGCGCCTTGTACCAGCCAGTGGTCCATTGGCAGCAGGAAAGAGGGGAAGCTGGCGGGCAGCTCGACTGTCCGGCCGGTGTAGGTGACGTAGCGGTTCTGCACGATGCACACCTCAGCCTGGAAATCAGCCGCCAGGCCCTCACGCAACAGCGCTTCCAGCTGCGCGGCGACCTGTTCCATGCGTTGGCTCGGCAAGCTGCGCCAGTCAAGCGTCAGACGCACCTCGCCGGGGGTCACATTTGGGCTGCTCTGATCGGTGCGATACAGGGTGGGCGCCACGCTGGCGCCGGTGAACACTGCATCTGCTTCCATCGGAAGCGTCTCGAGGCGGGCGAGGAAACGCGCCATCGGATAATGGGGGTTGGCGCCCAGCTCGGGCATGCTGGCATGCACCGGGCGCCCCACCACGCGTGCCAGGAACTCGGTGCGTCCGCGGTGGCCGCGCATGACGCAGCCAGCTGAGGACTCGCCCACCACACACAGCGCAGGGCGCACGTGGCGCAGCAGCTCGTGCGTGCCCACACCGCCGCCCTCTTCCATCACCACGGCCGCGACGATCAGGTCACCGGGCAGGGGCAGATGATGGCGCTGGATCAGGCCGCCGGCGTACACCATCGCTGCCAGCGCCCCTTTCATGTCCACGCTGCCGCGCCCCCACAGCATGCCATCGACGATCGCACCACTATAAGGAGGATGCGGCCAGCTGGAGAGGTCGCCGGGGTCGACGTGATCCATATGCGCGTTGAACATCAAAGGCGGGCCGGCGTCCCCGCGGATCCAGCCCACCACGTTGCCGGCGGGGTCAACCGTCACCGCATCGTAGCCCAGCTGGCACATCTCCTGTTCCACCAGTCTGGCTACCTCTTCTTCATGCCCCGGCAGACTGGGTGTCTGGACGAGGCGTTGGGCAAAGGCGATGAGCGCATCGGCATCCGCCTGCGCTAAAGCGCTCCATTGGGTGACTGGCATCGACGATCCTTTCTATGGACGATGATAACTCGTGTCGAAAGCGTGTCGATCAGCCGCGATCTCGTTCCGTGTGGCGCGGTGGACACGTTTCTGAACACACCCGATAGGACAGCTGCGCTCCGCAGCGGCCGGAAGCGGGGCGGGCGCCTTCAGGCGAACAGCGCATTGAGCTTCGCAGCGTCCACGGTCTCTTCGCGGATCAGGTTTTCGGCGAGCGCAACCAGCTTATCGCGGTGAGTGATCAGGACGTTCTTGGCGGTCTGATACGCTTCCTCGACCAGGCGGCGCACTTCACGGTCGATCTGGCGGGCGATCTCCTCGCTGTAATTGCGTTGTTCGGCGATTTCGCGCCCCAAGAAGATCAGCTCATCCTTTTCGCCGAAGGTGATCGGGCCGAGTTTTTCGCTCATACCATATTGGGTGACCATCGAACGTGCCATCTTGGTGGCGCGTTCCAGGTCGTTGCTGGCGCCGGTGGTCACATCATGGAAGATGAGCTCTTCCGCGGCGCGCCCCCCAAGCAATGCAGCCATATCCGCCTTGAACTTGTTGCGATGGCGCAGGCGGCTGTCTTCTTCGGGCAAGGTCATCGTATAGCCCCCGGCCATGCCGCGCGCGACGATGGACACCTTATGCACTGGGTCGCAATCCGGCAACACCTTCATCACCACGGCATGTCCGGCCTCGTGATAGGCGATGATCCGCTTCTCCTCTTCCGAGATCACGCGGCTCTTGCGCTCCGGACCGGCGATCACCTTTTCGATCGCTTCCTGGAACTCGGCCATGCCGATGGACTTCTTGTTGCGGCGTGCTGCCAGGATGGCTGCCTCGTTGACCAGGTTCTCGAGATCAGCGCCCACAAAGCCGGGTGTCTGGCGGGCGATGGCTTCGACGTTCACATCCGGATCGAGCGGTTTGCCGCGCACGTGCACCTGCAGGATCTTCTCCCGCCCCACTCGGTCCGGGCGGTCCAGCACGACGCGGCGGTCGAAGCGCCCCGGCCGCAGCAACGCCGGATCCAGGATGTCCGGCCGGTTGGTCGCCGCCATCACAATCACATTCGTGTCGGTGTCGAAGCCGTCCATCTCCACCAGGATCTGGTTCAGCGTCTGTTCACGCTCGTCGTGGCTGCCCCCCAGCCCGGCACCGCGATGCCGCCCCACCGCGTCGATCTCGTCCACAAAGACGATGCACGGACTGTTGCGCTTGGCCTGCTCGAACAGGTCGCGCACCCGGCTGGCACCTACCCCGACGAACATCTCCACAAACTCGCTGCCGGAGATGCTGAAGAAGGGCACCCCCGCCTCGCCCGAAACCGCCTTGGCCAACAGCGTCTTGCCGCAGCCTGGCGGCCCGACCATCAGGATGCCCTTGGGAATGCGCGCCCCCAGCGAGATGAACTTGCCCGGGTCGCGCAGGAATTCGACCACCTCGGCCAGCTCGTGCTTCGCCTCGTCGACGCCGGCGACGTCGTCGAAGGTGACGGTGGGCTTGTCGCCGGTGAACATGCGCGCCCGGCTCTTGCCGAAACTCAACGCCTGGTTG
>QEXY01000067.1 GCA_003130875.1 Ardenticatenia bacterium | reverse complement strand
GATTGAAGACCTGGACAAAGCTCTGAAAGGGAAATTGGAACCGACCTATCGGGAAGTTGTCACGGGCCACGCGGAAGTGCGCGCTGTTTTCAAACTCTCACGTCGTGGCAACGTGGCTGGAGCGTACGTGCTGGATGGCCAGATCATCCGCAACAGCCAGGCCCGCCTGTTACGCAATGGCGAGCAGGTGTACGACGGCACCATCGCCTCATTGCGGCGGTTCACCGAGGATGTGGCCGAAGTGAATGCCGGTTATGAGTGCGGCATCGCCTTAGAGAATTTCCAGGATTACCAGGTGGGTGATATCATCGAGTGTTATAAGAAAGAACGTGTTTCTTAGCTCCTGGAGATTGTGGCTATGACCACCCGAAGACAACGCCAGGTAGCGGAGCTGCTCCATGAGGAGATCGGCACGTTGATCTTGCGTAAGGCACGCGATCCACGCCTGCGGGGCGTGACGGTCACAGGCGTCGAGGTGAGTCCGGATCTGGAAAATGCCTGGGTCTACGTGAGCGTGTTGGGCACAGCGGAAGAGGCACAGGAGGCACTGGCCGGGCTCAAAAGCGCGACGGGATTCCTGCGACGTGAGATCGCAGCCGCCTTGTCGTTGCGTATTGTGCCCCACCTGATGTTCCGGTTGGACGACTCCATCGAGCGCGGCATGCGCATCGACCGGCTGCTTGACTCCATCGTCAAGACAAGATCCTCGACGCCGGATGCCCATGAGCGGTGAAGGGCGTGTCCACGGCATATTGAACATCAACAAGCCGTATGGCTGCACCTCGCACGACGTGGTCGCCGAGGTACGGCGCCTGCTGGGTGTGCGTCGTGTCGGGCATGCCGGCACGCTGGATCCCATTGCCACCGGTGTGCTGTTGGTGTGCGTGGGGCAAGCTACCCGCGTTGCCGAGTATCTGACGCAGGGTGAAAAACGCTACCGCGCCATGTTTCACCTGGGCATCGAGACCGATACATACGACGCAACGGGCACGGTTGTCCGCGAGACACCCTTACCGGCGCTGTCGGTCGAAGAGATCGAACGCGCCTTGGAGCAGTTGCGCCCTATGAGACAACAATTGCCGCCTCCCTATTCTGCTGTGCGGCAGGGAGGTGAACGGCTGTACCGCCTGGCCCGACGTGGAATCGCGGTTCAATTGAAACCACGTCCGATCGAGATCATCGTGCTGGAGATAGTGGCGTGGCAGCCCCCTTTGCTCACCCTGGAGATTCGCTGTTCTCCGGGCACTTATGTGCGTTCGCTGGCCCATGACCTCGGCGTTTTGCTGGGTGTAGGGGCGCACGTGTGCGCGTTGCAACGCCTTGCCAGCGGTGCCTGGCGCATCGAGGACGCCATCACCCTTGAACAGCTGCGCACCGCAGTGGTACAAGGTGACTGGATGAAATATCTGCATCCGTTAGACGCCGCGTTGCAAGATCTACCGCGTCTGGAGGTCACAGAGGAGATGGCTATGCGTTTGGCACAGGGCCAGTGGGTATCCATCCCAGATGCACCTGCGGCATTCCCGTTGCGCGCATACACCCCCGACGGCAACTTGCGTGCCCTCTTGCGACCGGCAGATGGCAAGCCCGGTTGGTGGCACCCGGATAAAGTTTTCCTTTTGTGAAAGAGCGCCATGCAAATCGTTGAAGCTCTCTCAGATGCTGTAATTGAGCGTCCCTCTCTGGTGACCGTGGGGTCCTTCGACGGAGTCCATCTCGGACATCAGCATCTCCTGGGAGCAATGCAGCGAACCACTCAGCAGCGTGGCTTTCATGGTGTGGTGGTCACCTTTCGTCCTAGACCTCAGGTCGTCCTTTTCCCTGAGCGACCGAATTACGACTTGACCACACAGGAGGAAAAATGCGCCCTGCTTGCCCAGCTGGGCATGGATATCACCGTCGTGCTTCATTTCACGCGCGAGCTGGCGCAGGTATCTGCCGCTGATTTCGTCACAGACCTGGTCACCCACCTACGGATGCGTGGACTGTGGATCGGTCCCAACTCGGCTATGGGACGCAACCGCGAGGGAGATGTAACGCGCCTGCGCCAATTGGGACAGGAAATGGATTTCTCCGTGCATGTGGTCGAACCGCTCTTCTGTGACGGGGAGATCGTCAGCAGCACGCGCATCCGCCAGCTGTTGCAGTTGGGACAAATCCGCCAGGCGAACGCGCTGTTGGGCCGTTATTACGCATTGAGCGGCCCTGTGGCCCGCGGTGCCACACGTGGCAAAAGGCTTGGCTTTCCCACGGCCAACATTGCAGTGCCCCATGGCTTGGTGATGCCACCCAGAGGTGTCTATGCCTGTTTCGCCTGTGTGGAGGGGCAGCGTTGGCCGGCAGTGGCGAACATCGGAGTGCGTCCGACCTTCTCCGACCAGCAGCTCACGGTGGAAGCGCATCTGTTGGGCTTCACTGGCAACCTGTATGATCGACAGCTAAGGGTGGAGTTGGTGGAATTCCTGCGCGTGGAGAGACAGTTTGACAGTGTCGATGCCCTTGTGGCCCAGATCAGGGAGGACGTGCTGCTGGCTGCCCAGCTCCTGGAACGAGAGAGCGTGCCGGCCCAGTGCGTTCCGGTTATGGTGCGCACAGCGCATTTGTCCTCTGACTGTGATCCAAATGGAACGTCCGATACACCATCTGAGCCTCACATGGGCTAGAAACTTATGACTGATCAGGACACAATGCACAACGTATATCAACAGGCAACCGCACAATCCCATAGGGTATTGCATAACATTCTGGTCCTCGATTTGACTCAGGCCCTGGCGGGTCCGTATTGCACCATGCTGCTGGGCGATATGGGCGCGGATGTCATAAAAATCGAGCCTCCGCGCTGTGGTGACCAGTCCCGTGGGTGGGGGCCGCCCTTTGTGGATTCCCAGAGCACCTATTTCCTGGCGGTGAATCGGAATAAACGCAGCTTGACGCTCGACCTCAAAACACCCGAAGGGCGTGAGATCTTACGGCGTTTGGTAGCACGCGCGGATGTGCTGGTGCATAACATGCCCCGTCTGAGTTCACAACGCGAGACCGGCATCGACGTGGAAACGGCCACCACAGCCAACCCGCGGCTGATTTATGTGGCCATCACCGGGTATGGTTTGAGTGGACCATGGGCGGAGCGCCCCGGCTATGATATGGTGGCCCAGGCGGAAAGCGGTCTGATGAGCATCACAGGCGAGCCCGAGGGTGAGGCGATGCGCTTTGGCATCCCGTTGGCGGATATGACAACCGGCATCTATGCAGCACTTGGGATCGTTGCCGCGCTCCTGGCCCGCGAGCATACCGGTCGAGGACAGGTGCTGGATCTAAGCTTGTTGGAGAGCCACACCGCTTATCTGGCGCTGCCAGCCAGCGCCCTGCTGAACGGGGGCGAGCCTCCGCGACGGGTCGGCAACGCCCATCCCAGTATCGTGCCGTATCAGCTCTTCAAGACGCGTGATAAGTACATCACTGTAGCAGTGGGCACGCAACGCCTCTGGGAACGCTTTTGCCAGGTTCTGGGCATTGAGGACACCATTATGCGCGATGCACGCTTCGCGACAAACGCAGCGCGCTTGCAACATCGCGCTGAGCTCATCCCCCTTTTGCAGGAGATCTTGCTGCAACGGGATGCCGAAACGTGGCTGGAGGCGTTCCGCGCGGCGCAAATTCCCTGTGGCCCTATCAATTCGGTAGCGGAGGCGTTGGCACATCCGCAGCTGGTCGAACGTGGGTTTATCGTAGAGCTGGAACATCCTCAGCTGGGAGTGCTGAAGTCACTGGCCAATCCGGTACACTTCAGCGCCACACCGGTCACATACCGCCTGCCGCCTCCTCTGCTGGGCGAGCACACAGAAGCTGTTTTGCGCGATCTGGGCTACACCCAGTCGGAGATCGCGCGGTTCCGAGCGGACGGCGTGGTGTAAATTCGATGCTCCTCTTGACCCGTCAGGGCACCGGCGCCAGACTGGCAAGATAGGTCTCAACTTGGATGCGTTGGGGAATGGCTGAGTAACTCATCCCCTCGACCGAAAAAGAGGCCACCACATTGGCGAAGCGGGCAGCTTCCCATGGGTCTTCCACTCCACGCTCCAAGAGGATTTCGTACAGACGCACCACAAAGGCAGCGGCAAATACATCGCCAGCTCCGGTAGGGTCGATCTCATGCGCTGGACGTGTGGGCAGATGGCATTTCTTGCCGTGGCGATACACCGTGGCGCCATGAGCGCCGTGGGTGACCACCAACGTGGGCGTCATTTCAGCGAAGCGCTCAACGCAGCCCGGATCTCCCCGTACATCCTCGTCGCTCAAGATCAGGGCAGTCAGGTGGGGCAGCAACAACTCGGCTCGAGGCCAGCAACCCAACGTGACATGTCCCTTCTCATCCCATGAACGAAACCAGCCTTGCGGAGTGGCGATGACGAGCGAATTAGGGAAGAGGTGGACCAGCGTTTCATTCAGCTCACCCACCAAAGGGCCTAGGTGCACAAGCGGTGCCGCACACCAGGCGGGCGGTATGTGGTGCGCAGCGATCGGTTGGGCCAATGCCTCGATGTATTGCTGGCGCGTACCGTTCACATAAATGTTACGGAATGTGGTGGTCTGCTCAGAGGGAACTATGATACACTGGATGTTGCTGAAATCTTCCGGCAACACCAGATCGGGTGCTGCGCTGGTGACAATGGCAGCCCGCTTGCCCAGCCGACTGGCTGTGATGGAGCCATAGGTGACCGTGCCCCCCAGAGTGTAGCCACCCGGGATGACATCTCGCGTGATTGCTCCGATGACCAGGTAATCGGGAATAAACGTGCTATCGTTCATCAGCGGAAGAACAGTGTCGAGCAGAGTCTTAGGTTACTTTTCTCCAGTTTCGAGCCGAGCATGTGCTCGGGCGCATCCATCTCAGGACGGAACGTTATTTGGGGATGATGGTGACCTTGCGGCGATCACCCTCGCCGATGCTCCGGGTGATGACGCCGGGATGTTCTCGCAAAGCAAGGTGGATGATGCGACGTTCGTTTGCAGGCATCGCTTCCAAGATGACGCGGCGTTGGGTGGAGACAGCGCGCTCCGCCATTCGCAATGCCAGGCGCTGCAATGCCCGTCGCCGCCGCACTCGGTATGATTCCACATCGACCACCACAGGTTCCCAGCGGGCGAGGCGTTTGCTGAGCATCAGCCGCACGATGTATTGGAGCGCTTGCAAGGTCTCTGCCTGGCGTCCGATCAGGATGCCCAAATCTTTGCCGGTCACGTTCAATACCAGGGTTTGCACGCCCTCCTCGTCTGAGAATTCATCGCTGACCCGTGCGAGCACCTTGCCCTTAATGCCCATGCGGTCGATCAGACCCTGCAGCAGACCTACTGCCAGTTCCACCGTTTCAGGAGGCCAGTCAGGATGGAGCGGTAATTCTGCCGCCTCTTCGGCGGGAAGGCGTTCGGTGACCTGCTCCGCGACCGTCTTGCTCTCAGGTGGAGGCGCGACGATGCGCGTCAGCCGCACGCTTGCGTCCTGAGCGCCCAGCCCGAACACCCCGCTGCGCCCGGGGTTGAGCACCTCAATTTCCACTTCTTCGCGCGAGGCACCGAGCTGGGCAAGCCCTTGTTCGATCGCTTCCTCAACTGTCTTGGCTGTGACCTCAACGCTTGCTCTTGCGTCTGCCATCCTTAGCTCTCTTCGCCAAATCTGATTTCTTCACCATGTCCGTGCTGGGGGGTGTCTCCGTGACCCTCGCCTCCTCGACCACCTGATTGATGGCAAGCGTCGCCGTCGCGGGAACGTTGCCCTCTTTCTTCGCTTTAGCGGCTTCGCTCTGCTTATTGATGAAGTATTGCTGCACCAACGTGAAAACGTTCGAGGTCACCCAATACAGCACCAAACCCTGCGGCACCTGCAAGGCGAAAAAGCCGAACATGATCGGCATGAACATCATCATCTGGCTCATCATCGCCTGTTGTGAGTCCGAGCTTGGGGGCGTTGACATCTTTTGCACAATGATCTGGGTGACCACTGTGAGAATCGGCAACACCAGCAGCGCTGCAGCGTGTAACCAGCCATCAGGGGTCTGGGGCAATGGCCAAATCCAGCTGATGTCGTGGGGCTCGGCCAGGCTGGGAATCCACAAAAATCCCTCCTTGAGGTTACCCTCCGAAGCTAGCCGAAACAGAGCCTGGTACAAAGCAAACCAGATAGGCATTTGGATCAATGTCGGCAGGCAGCCGCCCAGAGGGTTGACACCCGCTTCTTTGTAGAGCTCCATCTGCGCTTTGGAGAGCTTTTCGCGATCGTCCTTGTATTTTTTCTGGAGCTTCTGAATCTCCGGCTGCAGCTCCTGCATCTTGCGTGCTGCCTGAAGCTGCTTAAAAGTGAGCGGAAGTGTCAACACTTTGATGATCAGTGTGAACAGGATGATAGCAAAACCAAACGAGTAGGGGACGCCGATGCTCCTCAACAACTCATTATTTAGTGTAAGAGCATCCGCAATCAGCCCGACAAAGGCATCCCACATTGCTCAAAAACCTCCCGATTCCACACAACAGACCGTTAGTAGATTCAATCTTGGCAAGTCCGTCATCGAGATCGCCTTGGCAGATCCGGCACAGGATCATACCCTCCGGGGTGAAATGGATGACAGCGCGCTATGCGCTTGAGTGCCAACCAACCACCAAGCAGCACCCCATAGCGCTCGATCGCCTGATATCCATACTGGGAGCAGCTCGGCTCAAATCGGCAGGAAGGGGGCAGACCGGGAGAGATGAAGCGCTGGTAGAAACGGATGAGTGCCAGGACGATATACTTCACGTGCAAAACACCCTCACCCTGCCGGAAGCACATGGGGCTCCGTAACCCACAAACCAGCCCGCCGCAGCAGCTCACATATGGCATCTCTCAGCTCGCTGTAGGTAGCTTGCAGCAAGGCCGGACGTGCAATTAAGACGACATCCCACCCAGGCGCGATGGCGGACATATTCACCCGGATGATCTCGCGCATACGGCGGCGTGCTCGATTGCGCACGACCGCTTTGCCGATGCGCCGGCTGGCCGCGAAACCAAAGCGGCTATATGCCAAATTGTTGCGCAACGCACATAACACAACCAAACGATGCCCCCAACACTTTCCCTCTTGCCGGGTGCGCTGGAAATCAGCCCGATCTCGCAAGCGATACTGGCGCTTCATCCTCCCAACAGCGTCCCGGCCGCGCTAACCGCTTCCGGGCGCCACTTAATCGGCGTTCCAATTAATCCGTTTGGGGTGGCGCGGTTGTGGGGTCAACTGATAACGCCCCTTTAAACGTCGGGCTTTGAGCACTCTGCGTCCCCCTTGTGTGCGCATGCGTGCCCGAAACCCATGGACGCGCGCTCGATGACGCTTCTTAGGTTGATAAGTGCGCTTAGGCATAGAGGATTGTCACCCCTGTCTCCAAATCTTATTTCTCCGCCATTCCACAGAACAGCAACCGGCGAGCAACAAGATACTGCCCGTCGGAGGCGAATGCGTCTGGGAATGTTACATTAGGTTATTATACTCAGAGCGTCATCGGG
>QEXY01000066.1 GCA_003130875.1 Ardenticatenia bacterium | reverse complement strand
GGTCAACCTTCTGCTGCGCTTTTGGGATTATACGCAGGGACACATCCGCCTGGGGGGACACGAGCTGCGCGCATATCGCGCCGAAGATGTGCGTCGTCTGATCGGCGTCGTGACCCAGCATACTCATCTCTTCAACGGCACGCTGCGCGAGAATCTGTCATTGGCGCGTCCTGAAGCGGACGAAGCCGCGCTGTGGCGCGTTCTGGAGATGGCCCAACTTGCCGACCTCGTACGCGCTCTGCCCGATGGGCTGGAGACCTGGATCGGTGAACAGGGGGTGCGCCTCAGTGGTGGGGAACGTCAACGCCTCGCAATCGCACAAGTGCTGCTGCGCGACACACCCATCCTCATCCTGGACGAGCCAACGGCCAATCTGGATGCGCTCACCGAACGCGCCCTGTGGCATGCCCTCGAGATCTTGATGCACGGGCGTACCTGCATTGTCATCACTCATCGCCTGGTCGCTCTGGAAGGCGTGGATGAAGTGCTGGTGCTCCAGGCTGGGCGCATTGTAGAGCGCGGCCGCCACAGCGAACTGCTGGAGCATGATACCCTCTACCGTCGTATGTATCGTCTGCAGACTGCGCTGCTGGCATAGCAAAGACCATCCCTGTATCATGCTTAAAAGATCCGCAAACTCGACTGAAACTGTGTTGCCTCGCCCGGGAAACTGCGCTCGTAGGTTCTGTTCAGCCAATCGTTGATCTTACATATCACAGGAAAACGGTACGACAAAGGGAGAATGGGTATGGTTTTCAAGATTCTTCCGTTTTGCTCTTCCAGTCAGACATCTTTTGTGCTATTATATGTAAAGAACCGGTCGTTCTGCTGACCCTCTTCTTTATCATCGACGCAAGTGAAAGGGGGCAAAGATGTCGATCCCAAACTCATCGATGCAACGCACGGCACAAGTGGGCGCGGTGCGTCATCAGCTGGCCCGACTGGACACAATGCTGGCTGACGGCAAAATCAGCGCTGCGGAAGCAGTGCGCCGCAGACAGACTATGGCACGCCAGTTGATGGGGCGCAAGTGGACACTCGACGTTCGATTGTTGTTTGCCATTCTGGTGGCAGTGGGCATCGTACTGGCTGTGTTGCGCGCGTTGGGTGAAAAGGATGGCCTTATATGGCTGTTCACCGTTCCGCCCGTTGTGCAACAGGTGGGCGACATCGCTGTCGTGCTTGCGCCGCTGGTGGCTGTCTCGCTGGCGATTGAGCGTCTTTTGGAAACCGCGTTCGATTGGTTTGAGCAGGCAACGCGTTGTACGGCTGAGGTACTGGCTGCGCCGCGCGAGACGCTTGATTGGATCGGCCGCGAATATCAAGAAGCTTATGAAGCGGCGGCAGCAGCTGCCGAAGCCGCTGCCGTGACGTTGACCCCTGCATCACTCCAAGCATTGCAGGAAGCCGAGGAACGGCTGGCCAAGGCGGAAGCACGCCTGCGCAGTTGGACCAGCGCCCCTGAATACCGCGCCTGGAAACGGGCACTTTCTATATGGATCGGTCTATTGACAGGGCTGGTCGTGGCAATTATCGGTGACCTTGGAATGTTTCGCGTGCTCGGAATCCCGATGCCACGTATCTTCGACATGCTGGTCACCGGTCTGATCATCGGCGCCGGACCTGGCCCCATGCACTCGCTTGTCGGCATCCTGCAAAGTGGCAAGGACGCGATGAACAACCTGGCCGAGCTCGCTAAAGGCAAAGCCTTGCGGGACGCTGCGCAAGCCGTTTTGCTCCAGGTCAGCGCCAGCGGCAAGCGAGAGTCACGCTGATGCCAGGGTTGTAAATGACTACAGTGTAGAGGCACAGCGGAAAGTCGATAGGAGAACAAGTCTATGACAGAACAGAGAATCCGACCGGCAGTGTGTGCCGACAACCGTTGGTATCCTGCCTCCGCCGCCGAGTTGCGGCGAGAGGTCACCAGTTACATCGAGAATGCCAAGGCGCTGGACCTTCCCGGTGAGGTGGTAGGCCTTGTGGCTCCCCACGCGGGCTATTATTTTTCTGGACATGTGGCTGGCGCCGGCTATCGTCACGTGCGTGATGGCATTTATGACCTTGTGGTCCTGGTCGGACCGGACCACACCGGCGCAGCAATGGGAGGACTGGCAATACCCGATTATACCGCGTGGCACACTCCACTTGGTGACGTGCCGGTAGATGTCAGCCTGGTCGCCGAGCTGGAACGTCTGGTATCGGTGCGACGCATCCGTCATGACCGAGAACATTCTTTGGAGGTACAGCTGCCATTCCTTCAGGTTGCGTTGCGCAGCTTCCGCTTGCTGCCGGTGATGATGGGCAGCCAGTCGCCTCAAGTCTGCCGGACGCTGGGGAGCGCGATCGCTCGGTTAGTGCGTGAGAAGCGTGCGCTATTGGTTGCCAGCACCGACCTCTCACATTATTACCCGGAAGCGACAGCACGTGAACTCGATCGCAATACCTTGCAATATATCCTGACATATGACCCGGAAGGGCTATGTGCGGCGTTGATGCGCGAGCAAGCGCATGCTTGCGGCGGAGGGCCTGTAGTGGCTGTGTTATTCGCTGCCCAAGAACTGGGCGCCCAGCAAGCGCATTTGATCAAATATGCCACCTCAGGCGATGTCTGGCCAGATCGGGCACAGGTGGTGGGCTATGCTGCCGTTGCACTAACTCGGCCTCGAGACAAAACGCTTGACTGAACATCCTTCCACACACCCACTTTACGCCGAAGTTGTCATCAACCGCCCGCTCGTGCGCAGGCCCTTGACCCGCGAGACACCCCCTACCCAAGAGGAGACTTACGCCGAGCATGCCTTGCTGCGCACGTTCACCTATCTGGTGCCCGAGACGCTGCGAGGTCAAATAACCCCGGGACAGCTCGTCGAGGTGCCGTTTCGTGATGACACATTGCAAGGCGTGGTCATAGCATTACACGATACGCCACCTCCAGAGGTCAGCGTGCGCCCCATCACCGCCTTGCTTGATCCGGCGTTAGCGTTGAGTGAAGTGCAATTGCAGCTGGCACGTTGGCTAAGCCTTCACTATCTGGCTCCGCTCAGCGAATGCGTCTGGCTTTTCTTGCCGCCCGGCATACGGCGCGCATCGCAGCAGGTTGCAGAAGCTGTCCCGGACAAAACTTTGCCTCCCGATATCGACGCGCGCGCTGCGGCACTATACCTCTACTTGCAGCGCCACGGTGCCACTCCCACTGCCGATCTGGATACTTCTGCTCTCAAGCTTCTGGTCGATATCGGAGCGGTGCGTCTTTCGCATCGTCTAGCGCCACCCCGTGTGACCGCTCATCTGGATCGCACCGTGGAGCTGATTGCCACACCTGAAGAGGCAATGAGTGCGCTGCAACATCTGGGACGACCGTCCAAACAGGCCGATGTGCTTCTGCACTTGGCAACGTTGGACGACCCGTTGCCTATGTTGGAAAATGTGCTAAGAGCGGTAGGATGCGGGGGGGAGGTAATACGCGAGCTGGCAACACGCGGCTACGTGCGCCTCACCCCTGCCCGCACTCTGGTTGCCACACACCTCACGGGTGAAGCATTACAAGCCGCATTGGAACAGCTGGATAGAGCACCAGCACAACGGGCTGCACTCGCCTTTCTAGCAGAACATCCCGGGCCGCATGATATTAGGACGCTGAACATTTCCTCTTCTGTTCTATCCGCCCTGAAGGAAAAGGGATATATCCAACGCTGGGAAGAGCCGGCAACTATCACGCTGGCGTTGGATCCTGAGGGAGTGCTCGACGCTGTGATCGAACTACGGCACACCACTACGATGGCCGCTGTGATCGATCTGTTGGCGCGCGAAGGAGGACGTGTATGGGCTGGCTGGGTATACGTCCAGACAGGTGCCAAACTGGAGACCTTGCGCCGTCTTGCTGCAGCCGGTCTGGTGGCACTGGATGAAGAGCGTCGCTGGCGCGACCCCCTGGCCGATCGTTATTTTGTCCTGGAGCAGCCACCCCATCTCACACCCGAGCAGGAGGCAGCGTGGCGCGCAATCAGCACACCGGAGGCCGCCGGCCGGACGTTCTTGCTACATGGTGTGACCGGCTCCGGTAAGACAGAAGTATACCTGCGGGCGATCGCGAGTACGCTTGAACAAGGTAAAGGCGCGATCGTGCTAGTGCCCGAGATCGCCCTGGCTGCACAGACCATCCAACGTGTAGCAGCGCGCTTCCCGGGACAGGTCGCTGTGTGGCACAGCGACCTGTCTCTGGGAACGCGCTTCGACACGTGGCAGCGTGTGCGTGAAGGCCACCTGCCCGTGGTGGTGGGGGCACGTAGTGCCCTTTTTGCGCCACTGCGCAATCTGGGACTGATCGTGATAGATGAGGAGCATGAGCCAGCCTACAAAGCGGAACGAACACCCCGTTACCACGCACGCGACGTGGCGCTGCAGCTGGGACGTCTCACTGGTGCTACCGTCGTGCTGGGCAGCGCGACCCCGGATGTGGTGACCTATCGACGCGCCGAGCGGGGTGAACTACAGCTCATCACTCTGCCACGCCGGGTGCTTGCCCACCGCGATCAGCTGTCCGTACGCGAGCGCGCCGCTACCGAAAGCCCATCCCGAAACACACCTGAATGGCGTACTTTGCCACTGCCACAGGTCCATATCGTTAGCTTGTCCGAAGAGCTCAAGGCGGGCAACCGTTCTATCTTGAGCCGCATGCTTCAGCAGGCAATCCAGCAGACGTTAAATGCCAGGCAACAGGTGATCCTCTTTCTCAACCGTCGTGGCACGGCTACGTTCGTGTTATGCCGCGATTGCGGTTACGTCGCACGTTGCGCTCGTTGCCGCACTCCGCTCACGTACCACGAAGGACAAGCAATGCTCATCTGCCACCATTGTAACCGGCGGCAGGCGAACCCGACACGATGCCCCCAATGCCGCAGTCAACGCATTCGCTACTTCGGCATCGGAACCGAACGCGTGGAAACCACTGTACGTGAGATGTTCCCTCAGGCACGGGTACTCCGTTGGGATGCCGACACAGCCCGCTTGCGTGGCAGCCATGAAGCTTTCTTGAAAGACTTCGTCAGCGGACGGGCGGATGTGCTGGTGGGGACGCAGATGATAGCAAAAGGGTTGGACCTGCCACGTGTAACCCTGGTGGGTGTCATCAGCGCCGATATCGCTCTCTACCTCCCTGACTTTCGCGCTGCTGAACGCACCTTCCAGCTGCTCATGCAAGTGGCCGGCCGTGCTGGACGCAGCCCTCTGGGAGGGCAGGTGATCATTCAGACCTACCATCCTGAGTTACCCCTTATCCAAGCGGCCGCACGGCATGATTACCACCTTTTCTATAAAGAGGAGTTACGCACTCGTCGCCAGGCGAATTATCCGCCTTTCAAGCGCCTCGCTCGCCTGATTTATGTCGGATCGGGGGCTGAACGAGCGCAACACGAGGCTGAACGCATGGCTCAACAGGTGCGCTTACATATCGCCCGCACCGGAACACCCGGTGTGGAGATCATCGGGCCGGCGCCGTGCTTCTACGAACGACTGGGGGGAGACTACCGCTGGCACATTCTGATCCGCGCCGACCGACCGGAGGAGGTCCTGCGCCCTATCACCCTGCCCATCGGCTGGCGTGTGGACATAGACCCCGTTGATTTGTTGTGATCGAAGGCTTAAGACGTATCGCGCTGGCCCCTCTATAGAGCCTGGCGCATACGCTCTAATGCTTCGGCTAAAATCCTGCGTGGGCAACCGAAGTTTAGCCGCACGAATCCCTCACCGCCCTGTCCAAAAGCTGTTCCATCGCTCAGTGCCACGCGGGCATGCTCCAGGAAAAACTGGTGGGGATTTCCTGGTATCGATGCGGCACGACAGTCAAGCCATGCCAGCATCGTTGCCTCCGGCCGATATACCCCAATGCCGGGCAGATGATGACGGATATATTCCACAAGAAAATCGCGATTGGTCTCTAGATATGCCATCACTTCATCCAACCACGGTTGCCCCTCTTGATATGCCGCCAGTGCAGCGACGAAGCCCATGATATTCACGTGGGGCACAAGTCCAGCGCGCACGGAGCGAAAACGCTGGCGCAACGCTGCATCCTGGATGATCGCAAACGAGCACTGGAGGCCGGCAATGTTAAACGTCTTGCTCGGTGCCATCAAGGTAATGGTACGCATCGCCACTGCGGGATCGACCGTGGCGATGGGGATATGACGATGTCCTGAGAAGACCAGATCGCAGTGGATCTCGTCCGAGCATATGATAATATCGTGGCGCAGACAGATCTCTGCCATCCGTTCGAGCTCATCACGTTCGAAAGCGCGTCCTACTGGATTATGCGGATTGCACAAGATAAAAAGACGCGTACGTTCGTCAATGCTCCGTTCAAAGAGGTCGAAATCGACACAGTAGCGACCGCTCACGTCCTGCACAAGGGGTACAATCACACCTCGCAGCCCGGCATTGCCTGGCGCTTCCAGAATAGGTGGATAGATCGGGGTCTGAATAAGCACCGCTTCACCTGGAGACGCCACAGCACGACAGGCCATATTGAATCCGGGCACCACGCCTGGCAGAAAAACGAAGTCCGCCTCGGAAACCTGCCAGTTATATAGGCGGGCCATCCGCTCGGCCAGAATCTGGCGCAGTGTGGCCGGCTCAGTGCCATAGCCGAATATCCCATGCGCCACGCGTTCTTGAAGTGCCCGGATCACAGGTTCGGGGGACATAAAATCCATATCCGCCACCCAAAGGGGCAGCACGTCCTCTGGATAGCGTCGCCATTTTTCGCTGTCGGAGCAACGTCGGTCGAAGGGGGTGTCGAAGTCATAACGCATCGCCACAACCATCCGGTGAGAGGCGTCACGTAAGTAAGCATATTTTCGAGATGGAGCTGACACAACAATATATCCAATACGCCCAACCAAGCAAAAACGCTGCGCTGTTGCGCCGCCATCAAGACGCTCTGAGGGTAGGCCTGTGAAATTTGTGCCTACGGAGGATCACGGCAAGCCTATCTCGCGCATAGTAAATGAGAGTGTTGAAAAACTCTTTAGTTACCCGCTTTATTGGCCCATTTTCCTATGAAAATCTGAGCGGTCAAGGGACTTTTTCAACACTCTCGGTAAATCTTTTTGGACATATGCGCTTCTCCATGTTACTATTAAAGGTCAAACTTAAGATCGGACGGCATGTTTTCTGAGAGCAATCTCTAAAAAGGCTGGATGCTAACCAGGTCACATAGCACAGAGAGTGGCGGATACATCGAGCGATGAGCGAAGAGAAAAAACTGATCGTGCGCGGAGCACGTGTTCATAATCTCAAGAACATCACTGTCGAACTGCCACGTGACCGGCTGATCGTCATTACCGGCTTGTCTGGTAGTGGGAAATCGAGCCTGGCGTTTGACACGATCTATGCCGAGGGGCAGCGTCGTTATGTAGAATCCCTTTCCTCATATGCGCGTCAATTCCTCGGCCAAATGGACAAACCTGATGTAGACCAAATCGAAGGTCTCAGCCCGGCCATCTCGATTGACCAGCGCGGCGCCAGCCAGAACCCACGCTCCACCGTGGGCACCACTACTGAAGTGTACGACTATCTAAGGTTGCTCTATGCCCGTATCGGCCAGCCGCACTGCCCTCAATGCGGCCGGGAGGTCAATCAACAATCGGCACAACAGATTGTGGACGCCCTGCTCGCCAAGCCATCGGGCACGCGCTTGATGATCCTCGCCCCCTTGATCAAAGATCGAAAAGGCGAACACAAGGCGATCTTCGAGGACATCCGCAAACGTGGTTATGTGCGCGTGCGCGTGGATGGCCAGGTGCGTGACGTGGACGAGGATATCGAGCTGGAACGCTATAAGGCTCATACCATCGAGGCGATTGTGGACCGCCTAGTCATCCGCCACGAAGGATATGAAGGCGAACCCACGGACGTAGCACGCCTGACCGATTCGGTGGAAACTGCGCTGAAGCTGGGCAATGGAGTTCTTATCGCCACAGATGTAACTGATCCAGAGCACCCTGTTGATCAACTCTTCAGCGAGCGATTTGCATGCGTCTACTGCGGCATCAATTTGCCGGAGATTGAGCCACGCACTTTTAGCTTCAACAGCCCGCACGGCGCATGTCCGGCCTGCAGTGGTCTGGGGGTCAAGATGGAAATTGACCCCGACCTTATCTTTGCCAATCCGAACCTGTCTCTCGATCAGGGAGCTGTGCTGCCATGGGCGCGTCGTGAACACGGCGCAGTGTACGATGGTTACTATCAGCAACTGCTGCGCGCAGCTGCCAAGCATTACGGTATCCCAATGGATGTGCCGGTGAAGGATTTGTCTCCTCGTCAGCGTGACATCATTCTATATGGGGGTAAACCCGGCGAACGCATCCGTCTGCGCTGGTACAATCAGGACGGCATGGAACGGGTCTATGAGACCACCTTTGAGGGTGTCATTCCTAACTTGCAGCGCCGTTACAAAGAGAGCACCAGCGAATACGTACGCAGTGAGATCGAGCGCTACATGGCAGCGCGTCCATGCCCGGTGTGCCAGGGCAAACGGTTACGCCCAGAGGCACTGGCGGTGACCATCACCGGCCTCTCGATCGACCAGGTGACGGCGATGTCCGTTGCCGAAGCATTAGAATGGGTGCGCTGGCTGCGTGGTGAGGGACGTCCTTCACCACTTACCGAGCGTCAACAAGCCATTGCGCATCAGGTGCTCAAAGAGATTTACAACCGTCTCAATTTTATGATGAGCGTGGGGCTCGATTACTTGACACTTGATCGTGCTACCGGCACGCTCTCCGGGGGTGAGGCACAACGCATCCGTCTTGCCACTCAGATCGGTTCGCAGTTGATGGGCTGCCTATATGTATTGGACGAGCCTTCCATCGGCTTGCACCAGCGCGACAACGCCCGCCTGCTGGCCACGCTGAAACAACTGCGCGATCTGGGCAATACCGTGTTGGTAGTCGAACACGACGAGGAAACCATCCGTAACGCGGACTGGGTGCTCGATATGGGACCTGGTGCCGGTGAACACGGCGGTTACGTCGTATGCTCAGCTCCGTTACCAGAATTCCTGCAATGTCGTGAATCGCTGACTGCGCAATACCTACGCGGTGAACGGTATATCCCTACGCCAGCCAAGCGTCAGCCGGGCAACGGCCAGTATCTGATCGTGCGCGGCGCACGCGAGAACAACCTGAAGAACATCGATGTTGCCTTCCCGCTCGGCAAGTTCATTTGTGTCACCGGTGTGAGCGGCAGTGGCAAGAGCACCCTGGTGATCGAGGTGCTGTACAAGCGCCTGGCACAACACTTTTATCAGGCCAAAGAGCGACCGGGCGCTCACGACAGCATCGAAGGGTTGGAAGCGATCGACAAGGTGATTGATATCGATCAGTCTCCCATCGGACGCACACCGCGTAGCAACCCGGCTACCTACACCAACGTCTTCACACCGATCCGTGATCTCTTTGCCTCACTGCCCGAGGCCAAGATGCGCGGCTACGGGCCGGGACGCTTCAGCTTCAACGTGCGCGGTGGACGCTGCGAGGCATGTCAAGGGGATGGGATTATTCGCATTGAGATGCAGTTCTTGCCCGACGTGTATGTACCATGCGAGGTGTGCCATGGGCTGCGCTACAACCGCGAGACATTGCAAATCCGCTACAAGGGCAAGAACATCGCCGAAGTGCTCGATATGACAGTCGAAGAGGCGCTTGAGTTCTTTGCCAATATCCCGGTAATTCGTAATAAATTGCAGACGCTGCACGATGTCGGCCTGGGCTATATCCGTCTGGGTCAGCCGGCGACCACCCTTTCCGGCGGTGAAGCGCAACGCGTCAAACTGAGTCGCGAGCTGAGTCGACGGTCCACAGGTCGCACGCTCTATATCCTCGACGAGCCCACCACCGGGTTGCACTTCGCCGATATTGAAAAGCTCCTATCCGTGTTGATGCGCTTAGTGAGCAGCGGGAACACCGTGATCGTCATTGAGCACAATCTGGACGTGATCAAATGTGCCGACTGGATTATCGATCTGGGACCAGAAGGTGGTGATCGCGGTGGCTATGTCGTAGCGGCCGGCACCCCCGAAGAAGTAGCACAAGTGCCAGCGAGCTACACTGGCCAATGGCTACGCCGCGTGTTGGAGCAGGCCAAGAGACCTCTCGCGGCAGAGATGTCCACTACACAGTAGCCTAGATTGGACTGCGCACAAAGAGATCGGGTCACGAAGTGAGCTATTCGCTCAATCTGCCAAGCAGGCGATCGTCTCCATACGCATCGCCCGGATGCGATCGCGCATCACTTGCGCCAGCTGGGCCATAATCACGTATCCAAATGTGTGATCTTCTGCAAAACGGGTGCGTAATGGCGCACAGTCGAGCGCAACCACACGACATGGCGATACTGCTTTGGCAGCCGAAGTGGCCTGATAGGGGGGCACCAGAGCGGACCACGCAAACACTTCGCCCGGATTGATGCTGCTGAGCACAATTTCTCGCCCTTTGGTGGGCAGAGTAGCCGTGATGGCTACCTCACCATCCATTAGTATATACAGATTATTAAGTGTATCGCCATCACGAAAGAAATATTCGCCTGCCGCTACTGAATCTTCCTGTGCCGCTTTTGCCAGAAAAACCAAGCGTTCCTCGTCCAGACCGCTGAAGAAAGGATAGCGACGTAACAACTCAGGTGAGACCATGGGTTTCCTCCTTTTGGGTAGAGATGTTGAGCTCCTGCAACACAGCTTCCAATATACGGGGAAGCGCTCGCGCTACGGCGGGGGTGAGATCTTCGCCGAAACTCTCAACGTCTTGTACCCCAATTGCATAGACGATGATTTCGCGCGGCACTGGAAGCGCCATGCGTTGTGCCATCTCCAGGGCAGTTACCAAGCTGGTATCGTGGGTGCACGTCATGTGCTGAGTCGGACCAAGGCAGGCCAGCTCGGCATAGGACAGGCGACGGAAGGTACCAGGCTCCGCGTCACCAGGCTGCACAGCGTCGATTAAAATGACACGCTCATACCCGAGCATGTGTTCCATCAGCCGCAACCCGCCCACGCTGAGCTCACACACATCGATGGGTACATCAGGTGGCAGAGACGCACGTACCGCCTCTGCCACCCGCACTCCAACACCATCATCACTTAAGATGGGATTGCCCAATCCCAAGACCAACGTCTTCATCACCGTCTCAGGTGCGCGATCGTGCTGCCGTCTGCCGCGTAAATCGTCACCTCCAGAGGCATCTGGCCCGGCAACGTATGGGTTGCACAACCGAAGCATGGATCATACGCGCGAAAGGCCATCTCGATGCGGTTGAGCAACCCGTCTGTGATCTTAGTGCCTCTTCGGATGAGAGACTGCGCTGCTTTTTTGACGGACATCGCGATGGGTGCGTAATTGTTGGTAGTCCCCACGATGAGGTTGACCTTGGTCAAAATGCCGCGTTCGTCCGTCCAATAATGGTGTGTCAGAGTGCCACGCGGCGCCTCGACGCAGCCTACCCCTTCGTCTGGCGTAGCCGTGATGGGCGCACGCGTATTGGGATCGGTGATCTCGGGATCGGTCACCAGTTCTAGCATGCGCTCGGCAGCGTACAGAAGCTCGATCAAACGTGCCCAGTGAGTCGCCAGCCGGAAGTGCACCGGCTCGTAACGCCCGTTCACCTTCTTGCTGCCCAATGTCTCGTACATCTTCTCAAACGCTTCTTGCGCCCGCGGCGTCGCCATACCATCGGCGGCATTTAAGCGGGACAATGGCGTGGCGACGTAGACGCCACTGTCCTCCCCATCCACGAACCCCTTCCAGCCAATTCCTTTCAGGAAAGGGAACTTGAGATAGGTCCACGGTTCTGTGTGCTCAGCGATGTGCTGAAGATAATCCTTGGGATGATATTTGACAAACTCTTTCCCATTGGGATCCACCACCCGCACCATGCCATCATAGAAATTGACACGGTTACTGGCATCCACGGTTCCCATATAGTAGGTGCGGTGGGTATACGTATCCGAGGTGATCAGGTCCACGTACTCCTGATTGCCGAGCACTATATCCTCGAAGACCTTAAGACTGAAGAGAGCGAACTCGACATTCTGCCGGGCAATCTGCTCAAACTCCTTACGCTCTTCCTCGGTGATGGCTTTACTCCAGCCACCAGGCAAGCCGGCCACCGGATGTACGCCACGTCCGCCGACCGTTTGGATCACGTGATGATTGCGGATGCGCGCATCGATCACTTGCTTTCCGATCTCCAACCCGACCTTGTGCACCACACCCAGAATGTTGCGCTCGGCCGCCGGCGCATCCGGACCCACCACGAAATCAGGCCCTCCAAGGGCATAGAAATGCGTTGTATGGTCGGCGACGTAGAATGCCGAGTAGAACATCTCACGAATCTTCTTGGCCACCGGCGTCGGCTCCACGTGATAGAGTGCATCCAACGCTTTGGTGGCGGCCATGTGATGTGCTTCCGGACACACACCACAGATGCGGTTGGTAATGCGCGGCATTTCCTCTGCCGGTCTTCCCACACAGAAACGCTCAAAACCGCGCAACTCTGGTATGACAAAGTAGGCGTTGGCCACCTCGCCGGCATCGTTCAGGAAGATTTCGATCTTCCCATGCCCTTCCAATCGCGTGATCGGATCGATCGTGATCTGCTTCATCTAGGCCACTCCTTTCTCAGCACTATCCCCCGTAAAGCGAGCACGCATCAGCAATGAGTGGGCCATGTTGAAGCGGTAGAAGGTACCTGCCGGATCAACGAGGGTGTCCATCACCTCACCAATGCGGCGCTGGAGCTCAGCTTCATCAATGCCAGCCAGCGGACCAGAACCCTCCTCGACCACCGAGGCAATTGCCGCGACCATATTTGCCCCTTGATCCTCCACACCGTCCAACGGCCCATAGCACCCCTCACAGCGCATGTTCACCCGCGGGCATAGTGCCCCACAACCGGCACGTGTGGCGATCCCCATGCACACGATACCCTGTTCCAGCAAGCAGATTTCCGGATCAGGGGTGATCTCATGGGGACGGTAGAAGCGCTTGATCCGCTTCACATTCTTCTGGCGAGGGCATTCCTCGCAAACTGCCACGTTGCCCGCGCCGATGATGCTCCTACCTGGCGGCGGCAATGGAACGCCCGTGATGACGGCATCCATCACAGCAGCAATCTGGTGCGCCTCAGGGGGACAACCCGGCATGACGTAATCGACCGGCACCACTTGATCAAGCGATTTCACGCGCTCGTAGAAGACAGGGATCTGAATGGTGCCCTCAGGCACTTTGGTGAATGGCTGTGGTAATACCCGCTTCGGATTATCCGTCGAAGGATTGTCGAGATATACTGCGCGCAACGTTGCCTCAGCCGTTGTCAGGTTGGACAAGCCGGGAATACACCCCTCACTGGCACATGAGCCAAAAGCAACCAGTATCTTGGATTTTTTGCGCAACAGGTGGGCCATCTCTTCGTTTTCTGAATTGCGGATGGCACCGTTGAAAAGACACAAGTCGATGTAGCCGTCGGGATACTTCTCGACATCCTTCACCTTGAAATCGGCTACACATGGCCAGAAGGCGATGTCAAAAGCCTCGTCCACCGCCAGTATCTTGTCACCAATATTGAGCGTGGAGATCTCACAACCACCGCAGGAAGCGGCCCAGTACATCGCAAATTTGGGCTTTTCTTTGGCCGCCATATCCCTCACACCTCCTCAGCCACTTTCTCATCTGTGTGTTCCGCCATTTGACCATCTCCGCCCAGAACCGTCTCACGCCAGCGCAGAGGGCCCAGGCGGCGCAGCTGTTCGGTCATGCGGTTGACCGCATCCGCCAGGACATTGCCCTCTGAAGCTGCCGCCCAGACGAGCTGCACCCGTTCCTCTTCGATGCCCAGCTGGCGTAACATCCGCTTGAGCAATTCATAGCGTCGCAATGCCTTGATATTGCCATCCACGTAATGGCACTCACCCGGGTGACAGCCTGCGATCAATACCCCATCAGCTCCTTCGCGCAGCGCTTTCAGAACGAACTGGGGTTCCACCCGCGCGCTACACATCACCCGAATAGGGCGCATATTGGGTGCATAGTGCAGGCGTGATGTACCGGCTAAGTCAGCGGCACGGTAGGAACACCAGTTGCACAGAAAACCAATAATGACAGGTTCATACGCGTTGTCCATTGTCTCACTCTGCTCCTGTAGCCGTCACAGCGATTCGGGGTTGCATATCCCATAGCATACCTTCGATCTGCGCCATCACCTGTTCGTCCGTGAAGTGGGCGCCGGTGATCGCCGCGCTCGGGCAAGCGGCCACGCAAGCACCGCACCCTTGACAGAGCGCCGTGATCACCTCGGAGACCTTGCGATCCTCATGGAAAACGATCGCATTGTAAGGACACAGGTCATTGCAGATGCGACAACCAGAGCACTTTTCGGCGTTGATGTGCGCTCGCACTGGCTCCATCATCACCGTGCCCTGGCTGATCAAGCTCAGCACGCGCGCCGCCGCAGCCGCTCCCTGTGCCACCGCTTCGGGGATGGCCATCGGCCCTTGGCACGCTCCAGCGATTTGGATGCCCTCGGTCATCGTGTTGACCGGGTCGAGCTTGGGATGCCGCTCAATGAAGAAACCGTTGTACTCACAACCCAAGCCAAAGATTTGAGCGACCTCGCGCGAATCGCGGCGTGCCTCCATACCGACACTCAGTATCACCATATCCACCGGCAGGCGACGCTGCTTGCCAATCAAGGTATCCTCATACTGCACGATCAGCTTGCCCTCTTCGCCGGGCAGACGGGCCGCGTCGGTAACCTCCGCTACACGACCGCGGATGAAACGGGTGCCCTCTTCCAGGATGCGATGGTAAAATTCCTCATAACGCTTCGCCGTGGCACGAATATCGATGTAAAACTCGTAAACCTGGGCATCTGGCAGACGCTCGTGCAAGAGGTGGGAGAACTTCAGCGAATACATACAGCACACACGCGAACAATGCTCGTTGTAATTCTTGTCGCGCGAGCCCACACAGTGGATGATCGCGACGCTCTTGGGTGTCGTCACTCCATCCCGCAGCACGATGCGTCCACCCGTCGGACCGGCGGCGTTGACCATGCGCTCAAACTCGAGACTGGTGAACACGTTGGCCAACCGACCATAGCCATACTGTGGGATACGGCGTGGATCAAACGTGTCGTAACCGGTTGCCAGGATGATGTTGCCCACCTCAAGCTTGAGAATCTGGTCTTGCTGCTCAAAATCTATGGCTTCGGTAGGGCAAAACATCTGACACGCTTTACACTTGCCACGCTGGAAAAAGATGCAGCTGGCCGTATCAATCACCGGATACTTGGGCACCGCCTGAGGAAAGGGACGATAGATCGCCTTGCGATAACCCAACCCCGCCTCAAAGACCTCGTCCACCACTTTCTTGGGACATTTCTCGATACAGATGCCACAGCCGGTGCACTTCTCCTCGTTTACATAGCGCGCCTTCTTGCGCACCGTGACAGTGAAATTGCCGACGTATCCTTCAACCGCCTCCACCTCGCTCCAGCTGAGCAGGGTGATGTTCTTGTTCTGCGCCACGTCCACCATTTTGGGCGTCAGGATACATGCCGAGCAGTCGAGCGTCGGGAAGGTTTTATCCAGCTGGGCCATATGCCCGCCGATGGAAGGCTCACGCTCCACCAGGTACACGTGGTAGCCGGCATTGGCGATCTCCAACGCTGCAGTGATGCCAGCTACTCCGCCTCCGACCACCAGCGTGTTCGGATTAATAGTAACTGGCAGCAGCTGGAGCGGCTGGTGATGGATGACCCGCCGTATTGCGGCGCTCACCATCGCTTTGGCTTTCTGGGTCGCCGCCACGCGATCATCCGTCGCCCACGAGTCGAGCTCACGGATGTTGGCCATCTCGAACAAGAAAGGGTTGAGCCCGGCACGCTCACACGTGGCACGAAATGTGCGTTCATGCATGTGAGGAGAACATGCCGCCACGACGACGCGCGTCAGGCCCAGTTCTTTAATGTCCTTCTCCACCAACTCCTGTCCCAAGCTGGAGCACATAAACTTGTAGTCGCGGGATACCACCACATTGGGCAGACCGGCAGCCCACTGCGACACTTCCTCCACAGCGACTGTTCCGGCGATGTTGCTACCGCAATGACAGATATATACTCCGACCCGTTCCTTGCTCATCGTCATTCCTCCTCTAAACGCGGCATTGGAAGCGCCTCTTTCGATGTCCCTGCTTTACGAGGTGTCCCGTTGGAAGGCACTGCTACTCCAATTTTGTCCAGAGCAGGACGCGCGTCCACAAATTCTTTGCCAATGCCTAAATCCACCGGGGAGACACCAAAAGCCAGGCCCATCAATTGTGTGAAGTACAGCACGGGGATCATATAGTCTGTCCTGAAGAATTGATTCACATTGGCCTGATAGGCATCCAGGTTTAACTGGCACATCGGACAGACCGTCGCAATCACATCTGCCTCATAGTCGGCGGCATTTTTGAGCAGGCGCCGAATCATCTCATAAGCCACTTCCTGGCTGATCTGGGTCATATGACCACCACAACACTGGGCACGCATGGGGAAATCCACCACCTCGGCACCCAGTACACGGAACAGCTTATCCATAGTGGTGGGATGCTCCGGATCGTCAAACACCCCTCCGTAGCCAGGACGCACGACCAGACAACCGTAATAAGCGGCCACACGCAGACCCGTCAGCGGTTTGCTTACCCGTGCAGCCACCACTTCATAACCCACATCGTTCACGATGATGTCGAGCAGATGTCGCACGCGTACGCTGCCGGGAGTATAGTGTAACCCACCCGCCGCCAATGCCTCATTCACATCTGCTGCCAGTTTGGGCGACTCCGCCATATATCGATCGGTCTTGGTGAGATTCAGAAAACAGGCACTACACGGCGCCACCAGCTGATCGCTGACCCCCTGATCCTGTGCCAATGCGAGATTGCGTGCCACCAGCGCGTAGGCGGGCAGCAAGTTGATCGAGAAATATTCGGTCGCCCCGCAGCAGTTCCAGTCGTCAATCTCTACCAGATCGATCCCCAGCAGCCCTGCTACGGCCATGGCCGATTGGTGGTAAGCGGCTGCATTGCGCTCCAGGGAACAGCCGGGGTAATAGCCGTACTTCATTTCGCACCTCCCAATTCTTTGGCCTTGTTGAGGATCGCCTGCAGCTGTTTAATCCCTTTGATCTTCGTCGGGGTGAGGTCCATACGTCCTCTGCGCAACATCCCCAATGCCATCGGTGCCATGCTCACGGCATTGAGCGGGCGGTAACGCAAGTGATAGGCGGTGGCCAGGCCCAGCTCAAAGCTGCGCCCGTTGCTTTCCACGAAATCGATAAAAGTCTTGGAGAACTCCGGCGCATCACGCGCGGTCGATTCGGTATAGTATCCTTCATCGATGGCCATCCGCTTCAGCGTATACATCACGTCCGTGATGTGAATCTGCTGCGGGCAGCGCACTGTGCAGTAGTAGCACGAGACACAGTACCACGGGGTGTTGCTGCGCAAGACCTCTTCTCTTAGACCCGCGTTGATCAACGCAAACAAGCCGCGCGGTGTGTGTTCCATATCCGGCCCAGAAGGGCACGAACCTCCACATGTGCCGCACTGGATACACCGCTCCAAATGGGGTTCGCCAGGTGTACGCGCGATCACTTCACTGAGGAACGTGGGCGCTCGCGCAGAAGTTGCAGTAGCTACCATAAATCCTATACCTCCTTCGGTTCATTCGTGATAAAACTGTGCACGCCAAAGATTCAGAACAAATGCTTGCGGGGAGATACAGCTGTGAAGTGAACCATGCCACATCTCGATCGTACATCTTATGTTATCTTACCTGTCATACCACCACTTTTTGACACACGAAATCCCCAGTCCAATCACACTCCGCCGGGGATGGAAAAAATAAGCGCCTTAGACCTCTGTCTGTGAGGACACTACCATACCTCTGGCAGCGGTCCGAGGCGCACCGAAGATCACTCGCTCTTCGACGTAAACATCCATTGCTACGATGTAGTCACGAACTTGTCTAATCCGCCGGATTGTACTATATTACTCTGTGCCGGGGTGTGGCGCAGTCGGCAAGCGCGCTGCGTTTGGGACGCAGAGGTCGTCGGTTCAAGTCCGACCACCCCGACCTTCCCAAGTGTAACAGGTCATTCCTAAGTTGTCAAAATTGAGGGTGTTGAAAAAGTCCGCTGAAAAGTGTTATGCTGCCTTGGCAACGCGTTCATAGGCTTCATTCAGCCCGGATGATCCGCCTCACCCGGTCTCATCGATCCATCTTCTGCCCTCCTTGTTCCCTTTCCATCCCCCTTTTTCTG
>QEXY01000065.1 GCA_003130875.1 Ardenticatenia bacterium | reverse complement strand
GTGGGCATGTACGATCCGCGCACGGGTGAGCGTCTAAAGTTGAAGGACACCACACGCGACGTGCTGGCATTGAGCACGGTGAGAGTGGAGTAAGAAGTTGAAACCCTTACGCCACCTTCTAGCCCGCGAACTGATCATCCTGGCCGGCTTCGTGCTGGCCACACTGGTGTTGACTTATCCTCTATCAGTCAACGCCGTCGCTATGGTACCAGGGCTCGATGACCCGCTGCTGAGCGCCTGGCGGTTGCATTGGGTAGGCCATACCCTCCTCACCGGCACAGACGCACTGTCTCGCCTGTTCGATGCGAACATTTTCTATCCCTATCCGCTGACCCTGGCGTACAGCGAGCACTTTCTGGGCGAGACATTCCTCAGCTTGCCGCTGCTGTGGATAACTGACAGCCACCTGGTAGGCTTGAACCTCTCGGCGATGCTCTCTTTCGTCCTGACCGCCTATGCTACCTACCTGTTTATCGCCGATTGGTCACACAGCCGCCTCGCCGGGTTGATTGCCGGTTTCTTGTTCACTTTTTCACCGTTCCGCTTCGGGCACATTCTGCAGCTGGAGCTCCTGGTGACGCAGTGGATGCCACTGACCCTGTTAGCGCTGCGTTGGCTGGTGTGCCGCCAGGATGCCACGGCCCCATCCCATCGCCGCCGGCTCGCTTTGGGCTTGTGCATTCTCTTTCTCAACCTACAAGCGCTCTCCAGCTTCTATTATACTGTCTATCTATTGCTCGCATGTGCTGCCTTGCTGGTGGTCTGCGCTGTAACGGGCCAGGTGCACTGGCGCTGGGGATTGCCGCGTGATCTGATCATCCTGGCTGTCATCACTGCTGGGGTGAACATGCCCATTTGGAGCAAATATCTGGAGTTCAGCCAGCTGATGGGTGCTATTCGTGCTCCCGGAGAGGTCCGTGTGTACAGTGCAGCCCTGACAGACTATCTCACCACCATTCCACACAATCTGCTCTACGGCTGGACCTTCGGCCGATGGCAGGCGCCCGATCACCAGTTCCAGCCGCTGGCACCGACCGGCATCGTGGGATTGCTGTTGGGGATTGGTGGCCTGATCACCCTCCTGAGGCGTGCGTCGAGACAAATAGATCGACGTGCACTCGGTCTCTGCTTAGCGGTGACGGCCCTGATCGGTTTTGTGCTCTCCCTCGGCACGAACGAAGCGGCTTTGGGCAGCGCCCTGGCACCCTGGTTGTCTTATGTGTTGCCTTACCGGTGGCTGTACGAGTACGCTCCCGGTTTCACCGGCATGCGGGTGCCAGCGCGGGCAGCGGTGTTGGTGGCACTTGGTCTGGCCGGCCTGGCCGGTGCGGGCGGGGCGTGGCTGGCCCGGCGTCTGTTGAAGCGTCCCAGCCTGTCATCCAGGGAGCGCCTGATGCGCGGAACCTTGCTGGGGTTGCTTGCCCTGGTGGGGGTGGTGGAGTACTGGTCGGTGCCATTGAGTGGGCCAGAACTGCCTGCAGGTGGAACACCGCCGGAAGTATACACCTGGTTGCGGCACACCGCTGCGGACACGGTGGTGCTGGAACTGCCCCAGCATGGTCATGCCAATTTCGCGTATGAATACTACTCCACCTATCACTGGCGCCGGCTGGTCAACGGTGCGACCGGTTACACGCCTCCAGCCCATCGCGAAATGCGCAACTGGTTCAAAACCTTCCCCGATTGGCGCAGCGTGGATGCACTTCAGCAGCTGGGCGTGGACTACGTCGTCCTGCATGCCGAGCGTTTCGATCCGAAGTCGTGGGAACATCTTCAGGCACAGCTGTCATGGTTTCTTCCCGCCTTCGACGCGCTGTACGACGTCGGAACAAGCCGTGTGCTGCGCGTGGCAGAGCCGCTATGTCGTCCCGATTACCAGGATATGGCAGCCGAGCTCTCAGTCTCTGCACAAGGACGCAACGCCACCGCCGTGGTGACGGTGCACAATTACAGCGTGGCCAGCTTCGTCGCCGATGTCACGCGTCCTAGCCAACTGGCCCTCAATGGCCAACCTATTGCATCATTTTTGGAGCCGCTGGTGGTGCCACCTAACGAGCGTCGCAGTGTCACGGTACCCTTGCGCGGTGGCGCATCTCCCGGAGGGCGCTGGGAAGCACACCTTGCCACGCTGGGGCGTACCGTTGTCGCGGATTCGCCCGCGCTGATGACCACTCTCTCTGCTACGATGCCGTCCATGATCCCTCTGGAACTCCAGTTCCTCGGCGGCGCGCGTCTGCGGGGCTACAGCGTGGCGCCCGATCCGCTGCGCATATGCGGCCATTTGGTGATCACGCTGCATTGGGAAGGGGGTGTCATCGATGATGTCGCCGTGGTGGGGCTGCTTGACCGCTTTGGACGGGTGGTGATGGATAGCACCAGCCAGCCGTGGTGTTGCGATGAGACTGCCGAGGTTGACGTGCATCGTATGCCGTTGCCGGGCACGTTGCCGGCGGGAGCCTATAGCCTGCGGGTGCGCCTGCTCGCATCGGACGGTACGGAGCGTCCCATCGTCACTACCCAAGGTCGAGCGGTTGAAGTAGCCCAACTGCCTGGCTTGCCCGTGGTCATCCATCCTCAACCACCTGTACTTGCGTCACCAACAGTGCCCCTGGCACATTTTGCCAACGCGATCACCCTGGTGGCCGCAGAGCTCCCTGAGATATCCCTGCATCCGGGCGAATGGCTGCGTTTTGCCCTGTTCTGGCGTGCTGAGAGCCCACTCGAGCAGGATGTGACCGTCTTCACCCAGCTGATCGGGCCGGACGGGCGCGTGTGGGGACAACATGACAACCCGCCGCGGGGAGGATGGTATCCTGTTAGTCTATGGCGTCCTGGTGAAGTGGTGCGTGATGACTACGCCCTTCGCCTGGACCCAGCGGCGCCACCTGGCCGTTATCAACTGGTGATCGGGTTGTATGACAGCCAGACATTGCAACGCCTCAATGTTGAGCGGCCAGAGGGCATCAAGGCGGATCATGTCATAGTACACACATACGAGGTTGGTGCTGCCCGGTGATTCGGACAAAGTCCGATAGCTCTTTTTGGCACAGACACCTGTTAGAAGGAATCCTACAATCAATCGCATCTCACTCGCAAAGGCGACTTTATGGATTTGCCTCGCGATGTGCTTGGTGTAAACATGGTGGCGTATGCGGGTTTACATGTATCCCAAGTCTATTCCCAGATGGTGTTGAGAAAAGTCTCCCAGCTATCCAGAATTCTGTCAGGAAGACAGGCCGATGAAGGTTGTAAAAGAGTCTCTCGGCACTCTCTATTTTTTCTAACAGGCACACAAGAATGTTCTCAAGATAGCCGGAGGAGCTATGGCATCCTTGCGCATATGGAGTCGACGCTGTCCTCTCTACGTTTGGCCGATCATTGGATATACGATGACAGCTATGGTGCTTACATGGCCTCTAGTGCGTCAGATGGATGGCTGGGTGCCTGGCTTTGGGGATTGGGGTCAGAACATATGGGCATTATGGTGGACGCGCAAGGCGCTACTGATGCTTGGGCAATCCCCTTTTTATACACATTACCTCTTCTTTCCGGACGGAGTCACCCTTCTATTTCATCCCTTGGACGTGACAGATGCGCTGATCGTGCTACCAATTTATGGCCTGGTCAGCAGTGATGTCGCCTATAATATCGTGGTGTTATTATCTTATATTCTATCTGGACTGGGCGTCTATTGGTTGGTCGCTCACTTGACTGACATGCGTTGGAGCGGCTGGATAGCGGGTTTGATCTATGCATTTTCTCCCTATCATGTATTGCGCCTTATGTTGGGTCATCTCAACCTGGCCAGCGTGCAATGGATACCCTTCTATTTACTGTGTCTCTTTCTCTATTTGCGCAAGGGGCGCCGAATTTTTGCCTTCTTGGCCGGCTTTTTCATACTGCTCAACGCCCTGTGTTCCTGGTACTATGTATTGGTATGCGGGCTGTGTACCTTGGCCATGGTGGCCAGACACTTCGTGCAGCCCATAACTTTCCCTCGTCTATTGGCAAGATTAACGGCTGCAAGTGTTATCTCACTCGGGATTACAGCTCCGTTATGGTTTCCGATGATCCAGCTGATGCGTGGAACTGAGCTGGTGGGAGAACACAATCCTCTTCGTCATTCAGTTGACTTATTGAGCTTTTGGTTGCCTGGGCCACCGTCCACCTGGGCAGCGTGGTTCGAGCCGCTATGGGCACCTTATGCGGCTCAGAACCGAGAACCAGGCGCCTCTGCCTATCTAGGCTATGTAGCGTTGGTCTTGGCGATCATTGGTTGCACAACAGGCTACTTGCGCAGGGAAGCACATTGGTGGCTCACAATGGGTTTAGGGTTTACGCTTCTGGCATTGGGGCCCCAGCTCCAGGTTGCAGGGCATATCTGGGACGTCAAGCTGCCATATGCCTATCTGCACAAGTACATACCAGTGCTCCCTATCGCCGGTATACCCGGACGTTTTGTCATAGCCACAACATTAGCATTGGCAGTGCTGGCCGGCTGTGGCATAGCGGTCTTGCAAAAGCGTTCCAGGCTTTCCAAGATGGGGCTGCCTATATTGGTGAGCATTCTAATCATGCTCGAGACGTTGAGCGTTCCGCTGGCTGGCTCGTCAACATCCTTGCCAATGTTCTACCATCGCTTGGCAGATGATGCCGGAGATTATGCACTTCTGGACGTCAAGTGGGATGCTAATTACCTGATGCACGCGCAGACGCTACACAACAAGCCACTGGTAGGTGGTTGGTTGGCACGTTTGCCTGCACAACAGGCGCGCTATCTGGAACAGGGTGGTGTAGAGGCAGCTATTACTTTCCTCCTCATTGGGTCTACCGGAGCAGATATGCCAACAGAGGTGTTGCGCAGTCGCCTCAATGAAAGCCTGAGCAGACATCGCGTACGTTATATCATAGATCATAACCGTCTGCTATCAAAGTGGATCGCCAAAGTGTTAGGTTGGCGACGAACCTACGTTGAAAAGGATGGCGAACACGTCGCAGTTTATGAAGCGACACCATAGCGGCTCAATGTGAACTGCGTTGGAGTGAACCTTGCTCTCCTAATTTTTATCGAATCCCTTTAGCTATCCGGACCGGAAACCAGGTATCGGGAAGGAGGATCAGCTGTGCGCTCAGGTGATACTCTTGCTCCGTTGTTGGGAAAATTACGCTGGGAACATTTGAGCGTGATTTTACTTCTAATCTTCGCGTGTGCTGGGCTGACGTTTGTACCCTCCGTCGTGGTAAGTTATCCTGCTGCCTGGGCATTGCTGGTACTGTTGCCTGGCATGCAACTTACCCGCTGGCTGGGGCTCTACGCAGGGTGGCGCGAAGGACGCACTCTGGTGCTCAGCGCAGCCGCCGGACTGGTGATAACACCCAGCTGGTTGCACTGGGTAGGACTGGGGCTGGGATTTAATCGCTGGACCGTGTTAGGTGCCACAGTGGTGCTCAACCTGGCACTAGGGGTGCTGAACGTCATCTTTCCAGCGGGGGTGCGGCGGAGGGGGTCATTGGTTGAGAATCGCAAGCAGAGGGTCGCGTTTGCGGCGATGCTATTGGTGCTAGCGGTGGCGGTGATCATACCCTATGTGGAATGGCACACCGAAGCGGGAGTGTATCCGGTGGAGATGGGTGACTGGTTCAAACACTATGGTGTCGCTTGGTCCATTCGTCACACTGGCGTGCCCCCGATAAACGTGTTCTTTAATTATCAAGGGACGCTTGTCTATTATTACTTCTACCATCTGATGGTAGCTACGCTCAACTTGTTAACTGGAGACATCTCATCTATCCACCTATCGTTCACCATCTGGGTAGTGCTGGTAGCTATTACTTTTGCGTTGTTATGTTATCTGCTAGCGCGACGAGTCTTTGGGCAGGCCTCGGTAGCGTTGTGGTCGCTATTTTGCGTTATCTCTGTAGGTGGCTTGGATGTGATCCCTATGCTGCCACACAATCAGGAAACCCTGAGACGGACTATGCCCGAAGTATTGAATAGCTGGTTAGCCTATTTCCCTATGCAACATGTAGATGATTGGAGCCCAGCGAACTATCTCCGGCTGAGCACTTTATATGTCAACACTATCTGGGTACCACAACACGTAAGCGGTTTGGTGCTTTTATTATTGGGATTATACTGGTTGCGTGAGGTGCCGAACCAGCGGCGACTATTGATGGTGGCTCCATTTCTGTTACTATCGATTTTAGGACATAGCGTGTGGATCGCTATGGTAATTCTAGCGTGTCTAGGGATTCACGCTCTACTGCAGATAGGAAGCGCCTGCCGTCAGCATAAGTACGATGTCGCTTTACGAATTGGGAGTGCCTATCTGATAGTAGCGTTAGTGTTAGGGGTGATCAGCTTGCCCCTGATGCGTGAGTATCTCAGCCCGAATGCACCAAACAGCGGAATTGCCTTTGAGATCCCCCTGACCCGGGAGTGGGCATGGTTATCGCCGTTCAAAAGCTACTTTTCTGATACCCCGGTTACGCGATTGTTGGATCTATTATTGCATTATTTTTGGGAATTGGGAGTGTTGTTGATAGGTGGGATTGCCGGGTTATGGTGGTTTAAAAAACGTGTTCACAGTGAGGTGCTGTTGTCTCTATTTTGGTTGCTGTTGCTGATAAGCTTTACGGCGATCACCTTCTTTGCCTCGGGCCGTTTATGGAAAGCGGAGGGATTCTTGATGAACAATGACCTGGGACTACGGGCTATTATGCCAGCCCAAGTAGTGCTCGCTTTGTTTACGGGGTATCTATTAGCGCATTGGCATGAAGTGAGCATTCGCAGGTGGTTGAGAAGGATATTGAGTGGGCTTTTGGTAGCGTTTGTTGGGTTGGGGGTGTTAGCGTTTATCTGGGAGGTATGTGCGATGGGGGTGTCGAAGTATCTCAAGCCCCCGCGCATTGACGCCATTACCTACCGTGCCTTCCAGGCAATGAAAACGTACACTGAACCTTTCTCCATAGTGAGACACCTTGTCTATGACGACAATGCCACTTTATATCAACTGACGTTCGCGCAACGTTCACCTGGGGTATCACTTGGCGAAGCAGTGGTGCTTTACTCCAACACGGATAACTTGCTATACCAGCTTGGGCTGAGACGAGAGGCGCTCAAGAACAGGCTCCCTATATGGTCCTATCAGGCTTTGCGAGAGCTGCGGGCTGACTATCTCTATATCGGAGAGAGGACACGCAAGGCAGGACTGTATTTGGAAAAATTTGACAATCCGACTTACTATGAAAAGGTGTACGAGGAATATCCGATCGCCATCTATCGGGTGCGCAAGTTGCCGCTGGAACGGATGCAGGCGCGCTTCGTTCCGGCTGGCATTCGATATATGGGCTACATCATCGATGAAGCACCCGTATATCCTCTGGGTTTTCGGACGACTTCACCCAAGGCACTGGTCACGGCTTGGTGGCTGGAACAACCGGTGCAACAAGACTTCACCGTGTACATCCACTTCTTGAGCCCAGAGGGGAAGGTTGTGGCCCAAGCCGATCATCAACTGTGGAGTTGGGCTAATCAGAAAGAATGTCCAACATCCCAGTGGCAGACAGGCAAACTCTATCTGGATATTATCCCGATTCCAAGCGAGGCCCTACAAGCCGGCACCCCACTGCGCATCGGGATAGGTCTGTGGATACCGCAAAACAGCGAATACCAGCGAATTGAAACAACTGAGCTCCCAGTCGATGAATATCATCGTTTAATCATCGGCACCCTAGAACCTTAACTCTTTAGTTCTTGGATATAGATAAAAACTTCGTAAAACCGCCATTTGTCACGGCTTAGGCGGCAGCGGGGCCGTATAGAGCGCCCGACCATCCAGCAGGTACAGCTTGCCCGCCAACTCGTCGACAAAGAGAGAACGCAGATCGGCGAAGTCCATCCCCTTCTCGATCGGCGGTTTGAGCTGACGCACAAAGCGCCCATCCTTCTCCAGCTGCACAATGCGCCGGTTACCAGCATCCGCGATGTACAAGTAACGCACCTGCTCATCTGGTGCGGTATAGATGGCCGTCGGATTGCTGAACGGGCGGTCCAGGCCGCGCAGCTCAAAGGCCGCCGGCCTGCCCCCATCAAATTTGCGCACATCGCCGGCGCCGTACAGGATATAGACGTATCCATCAATCGCCATGTCGACGGCGCCGCTCAAGAGCTCACGTGCATCCTGCGGGAAATAATGTTCCGGTGCACCCGGATAGCCCTCCTCACCGGGACGGTAACGGAAGATCTGCCCCGCCTGCGGGTCAAGGATGTAAAAGTTGCCTGCATAGCCCATCACCGCCACCGGTATCTTCCAGCGCTCGCGGCCGCCGATGGTCAGGCTGGTGACGCCGCGCGGATCGAGGTATTCCAGAAGGCCACCCGTCTCCAGCACCAGCAGTGCACCTGTCCGGCGATTCGCGCCGGCAACAGACCATGTCATATCCACTAGCTCGCCCACCAGGTTGCTCCCCACCTGCTGCGCACGCCGCAGCAGGATGGCCGTGGCCTCATCCGGCAACAGTGCCTCAACCGTCTCATCCAGGTGGTGCCGATAGACGACGTCCTCGCCGCTATCGAGCACGTACACATCCAGCCCGTCGCTGATCACGCGACGCAAGGCGGTAGAAGGGCTGTCATAATGGCGCAACAGCGTCAACGTTGGCAATCGCTGTACCTGGTCGATCTTGTCCCGATATTGCAGCACCTGCGCGTACAACGTGCGATGAGTGGCGTCTTCAGGGCGCAGGAGAGCAGCTTCCTGGAGCAATTCCACAGCCTTGTCCAACAGGCGGCGCGCAGTCGGCTCATCGGCGTTGACTGCCTGCTGATAAACGGTGCGTGCCTGTTCCATCAGCATCTGGAAGGTGCTTTCCTCGGCCATCCCCTCGCGCCAATAGATAAATATCACCAGGGCGATGACGAGCAAGGGCAGAAGAATGGCCACCAGGCGCCACACCTTTTGTGCCCTGCGCGACACCAGCCCCTCCTGGATCGGAGACTCCTGAGGGGGCGCGGCGGCCTCAGCCCGAGTTGTGGAACCAAGTGGCATTGCTTCGACGCCATAGGCAGCGATTTTCTCTTCCAGCACGTGAGGAGCGGTCGGGGGAGCGCCGCGCTCCGGGAGCATCTGGATGAGAAGTGTGCGCAGGGCACGCCCCATCAGAACGAGTGCGGCCAACACCCCTTTCACGGCCGCACCGATGGCATGTCCGAAATGGGGCGAGATGGTGTGCACCTTCGCAACAACCATGCGCGAGACCTCGGGTATCGGCGCACCCTCCTCCCGTTCGATGGCCACTAACAGTGCAGTGCAATCCTCGCCGAGCACCAGGTCACCCAAGGCTGCCAGGGCGTCTTCCACTTCCTGATGGACCACCGCCGCGGCAACATCCCGGACCGTGACCAAGGCGCTGAAACGGCTGTCGCCCAGCACGAGCATGTCACCAGGGTGAATGGCGGTGTGGAAGAAAAGCGGCCCAGCCTGTCCCTCAGAGGACACGGTCTCCGCGATCTGCTCCGGAAAGCGTCGCACTTCATTGTCATGCACCCAGAAAGCGGCCACGCGCCCGAGACTGGCAAGGAAGACTTCCTCATCGCGCACCACCATCGCGACCATCCCAACGGACACATCGGAGAGGGGCTGTATGCGTTCCGCGGTCAGCAAGGCGCGTCGCAAGCTGGCGATCACCCCGCCGGAGGAGCGATAATATGTATCCCGAATCGCCATCGCCAGCGCCTGACAATCCTGCGCGTCGAGGGTGGACGATGCATCGGGCTGCGGAGGATCGACCAAAATGAACAGGTCTCCCTTAGCCGCTTCGCGGAAGGCAGTCGGCTCGCTGACCGCCAGCACTTGGGGGGACTCGCCAACCCACTCACCGCCGACAAAGCTGACTACGCCCATCACCGTTTTCATCTGGCCGCTCATCCTGTGCGCTCCTGAATTTTCCACTTACGCCCGACCTGGGCGGTCGAAGTGCCTTCGGTGGAGATAGCCTTGTAGCGCCTTACGGCGCCTGACCATCCTCCCGCAATCGCACATTCGGGTGCGCGATATCCCTTTATGTGATTTCACGGCACGCATGCCCCGTTCTACGCGGGCATCCGACTCAGCGGGCGACTACTCCCACTCCACAGTCGCGGGCGGCTTGCTGCTAATATCGTAGACAACACGGTTGACGCCTTTGACCTCGTTCACGATGCGGTTACTGACACGCGCCAGCAGTTCATCGGGCAGGCGTGCCCAGTCCGCGGTCATAAAATCCTCGGTGGTGATGGCACGCAGCGCAACGACGCTGGCATAGGTGCGCGAGTCACCCATCACCCCCACCGTCTGCACGGGCAGGAGCACGGCGAACGCCTGAGCGGTACGCTCATACCAGCCGCTGGTCCACAGCTCCTCGATGAAGATGGCATCGGCGTGACGCAGGGTCTCCAGCCGTTCCCATGTCACCTCACCCAGCACGCGCACCGCCAGGCCAGGGCCAGGGAAGGGATGCCGCCAGACGATCTGGCGCGGCAATCCCAGTGCTTCACCCACGCGGCGTACCTCGTCCTTGAAAAGGTAGCGCAGCGGTTCGATGAGTTGAAAGCGCATATCGGGGGGCAGGCCGCCCACATTGTGGTGCGTTTTGATCTTGGCCGCCACAGCGCGGTCGGGTGCGGTCGATTCGATCACATCCGGGTAGAGTGTGCCCTGCGCCAGGAAGTCCACCCGCCCCAGCCGCGCTGCCTCTGCTTCGAAGACGCGGATAAAGCGGGCGCCGATGCGCTTGCGCTTGACCTCAGGGTCGGTGACACCTTGTAAGTCGGCGAGGAACTGCTCGGTGGCGTCGATGGCGATCAGGCGCATGCCGAGGTGGTCGCGAAAGGTGGCTACCACCTGCTCCGGTTCGCCCAGGCGCATCAACCCGGTGTTGACGAAGATGCAAGTCAGCCGCTCTCCAATGGCGCGGTGAATGAGCGTCGCGGTCACCGCCGAGTCGACACCGCCGGAAAGGGCACAGACCACTTGTCCATCGCCGACGCGCTCGCGGATGCTCTGCACAGTCTCCTCGATGAAGTTACCGGGCGTCCAACCACCTTGGCACCCGCAGATATCATAGAGAAAGGCGCTGAGGATCTGCATACCTTGCGGTGTGTGCACCACTTCGGGGTGGAACTGCAGCCCGTAGAGGTGGCGTTGTACATCTCCCATGGCGGCGATGGGACTGTTGGCGGAACGGGCCAGCACCTGGAAGCCGGGTGGCAGTTGGGTGATGCGATCGCCGTGGCTCATCCAGACGGTCAGCGTATTGCCCGCCGCAGCACGGGCGCCAGCGAAGAGGGGCGTGTCGACGTCGGTCAGCTCAATTCTTGCCGGCCCATATTCACGCTGCGGCGCCGGGTCGACCTGCCCGCCCAAGTGGTAGGCGAGCAATTGCATTCCGTAGCAGATGCCCAAGACCGGCCGACCGCTCTGCAACACATAATCAGGCAGATGAGGGGCATCGGCGGCATACACACTGGCCGGCCCGCCGCTCAGGATGAATCCGCGCGGCTGCAGGCGCAGCACCTCTTCAGCCGGCGTGTGATAGGGCAGCAGCTCGCAATAGACAGCTGCCTCGCGCACCCGCCGGGCGATCAACTGACTATATTGCGAGCCAAAATCGAGGATGATGATGGTTTCACGCGCTGCCATAGGCGCTCATGCAAACTTGATGTGATCGTCCCGCATCGCTGTGATGACAGCTAGGGCGTAGATGGGCACGTTGAGATAGGCCAGCTCCTCACGCCCGTGCTCGAACGCCTTCTCGATCACCACGCCGATACCCTTGATCTCGGCGCCGGCCTGCATAGCCAGCTGCGCCAGGGCGTGGATTGTCTTGCCGCGTGCCAGGAAGTCGTCCACAATGAGCACCTTGTCCTGCGGGCCGAGGAACTCGGGCGACACCATCAGGTGCACCATCTCGCCTTTGGTGTGCGAGGGCGCCGTGGCGACATAGGCGTTCGCAGGCATGGTGACCGGCTTGGTCTTGCGCGCGTAGACCACCGGCACACCCAACGCCAATGCTGTGGTCAGCGCCGGGGCGATGCCGGAGATCTCGGCAGTGAGTACCTTGTTGATGCCCATCGCGCCGAAATGTGCTGCCAGGGCACCGCCCACGGCGAGCATAAAGGCCGCGTCCACCTGATGGTTGATGAAGCTATCGACCTTCAGGATGCCGTTGCCCAGGTTTTTGCCTTCGCGGAGGATGCGTTGTTTTAGGGCTTCCATAGTACGCTCGATACTCCCATGTTTAGGATGGATGCGGTGTGGCAATCGAGAAGGCTGTGACTTGGGCGGTATTATACCACCGAATCGGCGTACCAGGTCAACATGGTGTGCGCAGGTCATAGATGCCGTCTGCCGTCGACCAGCGGCTGTCGCATCGGAGGCAACGCAGATATCCAGGGGTGTCAATGAGGTCGGGGTGATGGCAGGCGGGGCAAATGAAGAACGCTTCGGGTCGTGCCGCGGGTGGTTTGAGCGCGCGGGCGCGCAGGAAGAGGCTGGGGGTGAACGACAACCAGCCTCCGCTGGGTTGGAGCACGCCGTCGAGGGCGGCGAGCCAGACGGGTGGGAGGAGGCGTTTGAGCACGGGAAGGCGGAAGTGGGAGACGCTGCGCGTCTGTTCGACGATGAAACCCGCTTCGTAGAGCTGCTGCCGTACCCAGGCAGGATGAAAGTCGAAGTGCAAGGGGGCGAACTCAACCGGCTGGAGATCGAAGGGGTTCCAGGATTGGCGGCGCAATAGCCAGCGGGCGATCGCTTTCCAGTGGCGTTTGTTGGCGTGCTCAATAACCGCGACGCCATCCGGCCGCGCGATGCGGTGCAGCTCAGCGAGAGCGCGCGGCACGTCGGCCAGGTGGTGCATCACGCGCACCATAGTGATCGCGTCGAAGAGGTGGTCGGCAAAGGGGAGGTTGTAAACGTCAGCGACCACCATAATGTAGCGCTCTGGTTGGGAGAGGTAGCGCCGCGCGTCTTCCAGTTGTGAGCGCGCATAATCCATCAGCACCACGCGCTGATAACCCTGATACAGCGATGCCAGACGGCCGAAGCCAGCACCAACCTCGATCAGCGCCTCTCCGATGGGAGGTAATAGGGTACGCAGCGCAATGCGCTCGGCCAGGTCTTCGTAGCGGCGGTCCTGGCTCTCCCAGAATTGCTGGCGATAGCAGGTGTCCTGATAGTCGCAGATGCGCGTCACACGCTGCCTCTATGTTTCACGTGAAACACTCCCGCGCGCGGATTATACCATCTCCACCGGAGAGAACAAGACGGCAATGCTGGATTGGGGAAAGATCTCCGCAGTGTCCGTGCTCTCTGTGGTGAAATGCACTTCGACGCCAGCAAAGACCAAGCGGAAAGCGCTCTCTAGTGGTAGAATAGAGTCGGGATGAACACCTACTCAAAAGGAGGTTCACGATGGACCTGATCACTACGGCAGAACTGAGAAACCTTTTAAGTGGCCGTCCTGGCTGGCACGTCTCGATGTTTATGCCCACACATCGGGCAGGGCGAGAGACGGGACAGGATCCCATCCGTTTCAAGAACCTGCTTCGCAAGGCAGAGGAAGGCTTGCTGGCGAAGGGGTTGCGCTCCATAGAGGTGCGCGCCATACTGAAACCGGCCCAGCGCCTTCTCGAAGATCCGATCTTCTGGCACTATCAGAGTGACGGCCTGGCGGTATTCCTCACGCCCCAAGAGTTCTACGCCTATCGTCTTCCTCTTTCATTCGAAGAACAGGTGATGATCATCGATCGGTTTTACCTCAAGCCACTCCTGCCGCTCTTCGTCGACGATGGCCATTATTACATCCTGGCCCTCAGCCAGAAACAGGTCAGGCTGCTGGAGGGCACACGGCACACCGTGGATGAGGTCGAGCTGAAACATACACCCCAAAGCCTGGCCGAGGCACTGCAATATGATCACTTCGAGAAACAGCTGCAATTCCACACCGGAACGTCAGGCGGAGCGGGGAAACGCCCGGCGATGTTCCATGGACACGACGTTGGGGATGAAGAAAAGGAGCGCATTCTGCAGTGGTTCCAGAGGATTGATGATGAATTATCCAAGCTCCTTGCGGGCCGACAATCGCCGCTCGTGTTGGCAGGAGTCGAGTACCTCTTGCCGTTCTACAGACAAGCCAATTCTTATGCCCATCTCATTCCGGAAGGAATTCCAGGCAATCCGGATGAACTCAAACATGAAGCACTCCACGCCCGAGCTTGGCCTTTGGTACATCCTGTCTTTGTCCGAACACGCGAGGAGACAGCTGCCCGATACCGTGAGTTGGCCGGCACTGGCCGCACCACGACGGATGTGGCCGAGGCTGTCCTAGCAGCGCGGCACGGCAGAGTGGAAGCGCTGTTCGTCACCACTGGTGTCCAGGTATGGGGTCGCTTCGACCCGGCCACAAACACCGTCCACGTGCATCAGAGCCCCGAAATCGGCGATGAGGACCTGCTAGACTTAGCTGCCATCCACTCCATCCTGAACGGGGGCAGGGTCTATGCTGTTGGATCAGACCAAATGCCGGATCACGCCCCGCTTGCCGCTGTGTTTCGTTACTGAGATCATCGCATTGTAACACACACCACCCAGGTAGCGCGAGCGCGCAGAGGTAGCCGCCATAGATGCGAGCGGCTCGGCATTGCAGCCGGTCGGCTGCCGCTTAGCGCTGCGCGCGTGCAGGTCACATCCGTTGTGCGGCGAGAGTCCACCACGAACACCTGGCCATCCATCTCGTAGTCGCCCCCAGGGTATGAGAAGGCTCTCTGGATTCGCTGCGCAATGCGACGCCAGGCGATGCGTGCACGCAAACAACTTGGATCTGCCTGTCCTAAATTCGCACTATCACGAGCTCAGCTCCGCGCGCGCAGCGGCGGTGATGCGCTCCAACTCGGCCATAAAAGCCGCATCACGTTCAGGGGGAACATGCCGTTCCACCAGCTGACGCCAGTCGCGATCTGCCTTGTCCAGCAACTTTCGATCTGCCTCGTCATGACGGTAGCGCATCTCACGCCGATAGGTGCGATCGAAGTAGCGCGTATCCCATAGCACATCACGGAAGTGCGCTAGCGTGTGTTCAGTGCTGATATAAGCCTCCTGCTCACAGAAAGCCAGTTGCTCGATCAGCTCCACGCATAGTGTCTCGTCGTCCACCACCACCCCACGCCCCAGACCATATATCGCGCGGTTCATATCCAGGTCGAGCATCGCCTGGGTAGGGGAGAAGGCCGAGCCGTTGTCCAGCAACCCGATCCCCAGCGGTGCGCTCACCATCGCTGCCAGCGCCAGCTGGCGGTAAGTTTTCATGAAAGCCGCCTGAATGCCGGGGCATTTCGCTTCCACATATGCCGGTTCGACATTCAGCACGATGCCATACTTGAAGCGAAAGAGCTGATGCAGCAGGGCGTCGGTCAGGATGGCTGCCGGCGTGGCGTAGCAGATCTGGGTTGTCTTCATGTCCATCTCGCCCGAGATGACAGTAGCGAAGTAGAAGGCATCCGGCGCGATCAGCGAACAGGCAGTGATGCAACCCAGAATTTCGGCGGTGGCGATGACGGCGCTGCCGGCCGGGGTGACCGGCGTCGTACCACCCAGGATGGGCATGGGCGCAAAGTTGATCGGGAAGCGGTAACGCAGCGCCTCGGCGAGCACATTGCACGGATGGGTGTCCAGCTTCAGGGGAGAGGTGGTGCAGTAGGCGTGCGCAAACAACGGGGGCTGCGTGCGGAACGCCTCTTCGTGATCCGAGACACCCATAACGGCAAGCGCCAGATGCGCCATCTCGGCCAGATACTTGACCTGACGTGGATCGGAGACACCCACCC
>QEXY01000011.1 GCA_003130875.1 Ardenticatenia bacterium | reverse complement strand
GAGCTGTTCGCATTTCCTATTCCAGATTACAAAGCGCCCATCCCGATCTTTACAAAAGACTGCAACCGGCAGCTCTTCCAGCAGCGTCTCCAACACATCGCGATGGCGTCTGGCCTCCTCGCTCGTCTCCCGCAGACGTTCATTGGTCGCTTCGACTGTCTTGAGCAGGTGATTGATCGAGGCAGCCAGGTGTGCAATCTCATCTCTCCCCTGTGCCTCCACTCGCCGCGAAAGCACACCGTTGGCCGCAATGCCCTTCAGGGCAGCGCTCAACCCCAGCACGCGGCGCAAGACCCACCGGTCCAGCGCAACGAGTCCAAGTGTGGAAAAGGTCACAGCGGCCAGCAAGACGGCCACTGCAAAATAGCGTGCGGTGGCCATGCCCTGGGCATAGATATCCCGCGGTTGTTCCACCTGCACGATATAGCGGGGCTGGCCAAAAATGTCCGATACCAGTCCATAACCAGCGAGGGTCTCTTCATTCAGCGCGCGCACCACCACGGCATTATGCAGATCGTCCGTGACTTCCTTGACGTCGGAGGGCAGGTCGGCATCCTCGCGATGGTGCACGGTGAAGCGCAAGTGCAACGTATCGCTCAGGCGCTGGAGCAGAGCAGCGTTCAGGGTTCGTCCCATGATCAGTGTCCCGCGCGGCGGTCCGAGCGCATCACTGGTGAGGATCGGGCGCGCAGCCAGCAGAATCGATCCCTCAGCCAGGGGGAGGAGGCCACGCCAATAGCTCTGCGGGTCGGCCAACGGCAACAGCGGGGCGATCCGTTCCAACAGCTCATCCGGCAGGGGCATTTCGGTCTCTTGGCCCAGATCAAAAGCTTTACCATATATCAAGTGTCCGGCCGTATCGGTGAGCAGAATGACATTCAGGTAATTGTTCAGGAAGGTCTGGTCGACGAAGTTAGAGGCGACATAGGCGGGATCGCGCGAGACCATATAGGCATAGGTGTCATCCCAGAAAGCGTAGTCAGCCGTCGTGCTGTCCAGACCAACGAGCTCATCGGCCAGCGCTCCGCGAGCACGCTCGACATCCCGGATGGCATACTGGGTCTCCAGCTGGTTGAAACCCTGAATGACAATGACGAACGAGAGATGAAACAACAATGCCATCAACGCGATCAACATCGCGCCGATGGCCGCTAACACCTTGATGCGCAGGCTCACGGAATCATCCCCCTCTGCGTAAGCTGTACCTGTGCCAGATTCTCACGCGATGGGCACGGTCTGTAAAGTGGAACGAATATACTCCATGATAGGGAGAGCAAACACAGACGTCAAGTTGTCGTCAAAGGAGGGTACATTTGAGGGAGAGAGGCGAGGTTCAAACTGAACCGCGCGCGTAAGTCATTAGGGGCGACCGGCCGGTCGCCCCTCCATTGCTCCCTGACAGTAGCGGCTCGGAGAACTCTCGTAACCCTGGGTTACCGCTTCAACTCGCCCCCAAATTTGAAATACACCCTCAAAGGAGGGACGTCTCTGCGGGCGGCGCTCAACGCCACGAGAGCATGCGTTCATCCATCCCATAATACTGGAGCTCGAGCTGGGCCTGCACTTCGGGTGGCAATAGCGGGCGCTGATCGCTGCCATCGGCGTTCATCACCCACACCTCCCAACGGCCGCCACGGTCGGTCACAAAGGCAATGCGTGAGCCATCCGGAGACCAGCACGGCGCCGCATTATTCCAGGAGCGAGGCAGCTGCTTGTTTTGGATCATCTGCTCGATCGCTACGCGTGCCGAGGTCTCGGTCAGCCGGACGCGCCCACTGCCGTCTGCATTGAGCACATGAATTTCCCAGTGGTCATGTTGCCAGTAGCTCACCGCGATCTTGCTGCCGTCCGGAGAAAAGGTGGGTGAATGGTCGTTCACGTCGTCCGTCAGCGGCCAGTTGACACCGCGGTTGAGGTCAACGTTCTCCAATCCCCGTTCCCCACGGTGCACGAGGTGCCATGGGTTGGCCGGATCCCAGCTCGCCGAATTGGAGAAGAGGTTGGCAGGCAGGTCTTCAAAGCTGCCGGTCGCGACCTCGACAGCACGCAACCCCCAATACGTATGGGCCGGCAACGTGTAGCAAAAACGTATCTTGGGGCGTCCACTGTCATCTGTCTCGCGCTTGACTTCCACATCATAGGCTTCGCGCGGTGGCCTCTCACTGCTGCACTTGCGTTCGGGCTGCAGACGGCCACCTTTTAGAACGGTCACAACAATTCGGGAACCGTCAGGCGACCAAACCGGGGATTTGGGCTGGGGGATATCTCCCGAGAGTGCATGCGCCTCGCTGCCGTCCACGCGGATGACCCACAGGCTCCCCGTCGCCCCGTTCTGAACGTCATCCCAACGGGTGAATGCGACCCACTGCCCATCGGGTGAGAGCGCCGGATCCATGCCATCGGTCAAATAGCGCAACCCGCTGCCGTCCTCGTTGACCACGTAAATGGAGCCTCCGCTGACCGTCTGAATGACCAGCTTCCCTATGTCTGTGGGCGACTGCGCTGCCGCAACAGGCGCTAACACTATAATACCCAATACGATCGCCAGGGTGACAATCCACCCATATCGAGCCACCACACGTGATCTCCAGATGCTCTGCCTCATAGCGATTCTCCCATCCGCTTACCTTGCTCGTCAGGCCGCGGTGGACGTCGACGGCTCACGGGCCAGGCGGAGGAGGCCCCATTATAATACCGCCCCGTGTGCCACGGCTCCCGGAAGTGCCCTCCGACTCCAGGTGTGAGCTCACACTGCCCAACGCTTGATCGCCTTCACGCAGCTCCGGAGATTGGACGATCGTCCACTCGCCTTGCGTTCCCTGTGGCACCACCGCAATGGGCACGGGTCTGCCATCGCGCACGATCATCACCACCGTCTGACCCTGATACTGAGTCAAAGCGTTGGTCGGCACCAGCCAGGTGTTCGCCATCTGCTCTCCCAACAACGTAGCGACTGCGGTCATGCCAGGGCGCACATCCTCCAGCGCGGCATCAGTCAGACGGATTGTGACCGGATAGTTGACCACGCCGGAGGTCGAAGTGCTGGACGGTGCGACACGGCTCACTTCACCCGCCAACACTTTATTGGGAAGTGCGTCCACCGTGATTTCGGCTTTTTGGCCTGGGTGGACTTTGATGACATCGACCTCCGCCACATTCACGGTGAGCTGGAGCTGACTCAGATCGGCCAGCGTCACTGCCGTCAGCCCGGCCTGCACCTGCTGGCCCGTCTCCACCTCAACCGAGAGCACGACTCCCGCTATAGGGGCACGGAGTTTTGCCCGCGCCAGATTGGCCCGTGCCTCCTCCAGGTCGAGTCGTGCCTGTTCCACAGCGATCTCCGCTGCGCGCAGTTCGGCTTCATCCGGGCCTTTGGTCAGCTGCGCCAACTGATACTGGGCACTGGCCACCTCAGCGCGTGCTGCTGCCAGTTCCGCCTGGGTGGGCTGCCTGCGCAGTGCATCCAGCTGTTCCTGCGCTGTGTAGATGGCATTCAGTGCGCTCTGCAGCTCGGACTCGGAGGGTGGTGCAGCGGCGATTTCGTACTCTGCTTTGGCAGCATTGAAGGCAATGGTGGCTTTTTGGAGTGCTGCCGCCTGGGAGGACGCGCCGACATCCCCCTTGTAGGCGACCTGATCGTAAGCCCATTGCGCCTGTTGCAAGTCTATCGTCGCCTGTTCGAGCGTTGCTTTCAGCTTGGTCAGCTCCGCTTCGCTGGGTCCTGCCTTCAGCTCCGCATATTTGGCCTTAGCGGCGGCCAGATTCGCCTGCGCGGCAGCCAGTTCTGCCTTGCTGGGTCCTGCCTCGAGATCCGCCAGCTTCTGGCGAGCTGCCTCCAGAGAGGCCTCGGCGGCGGCGATTTCAGCCGGGTCGGCTGGCTCACGCAGCTTATCCAGCTGGATCTGCGCACTGGCCAGACTCAGCTCCGCCCGGGTGACAGCGCGCTCGAGGTCAGTTGTGTCCAGAGCGATCAACAGATCACCAGCTGCGACTACATCGCCCACTTGCACAGCAACTTGAGAGACGATGCCGCCCACCTGCAACACGACGGGATATTCAGTCGCCAGCTCGATATTTCCGGCAGCGCTGACCGTGTTGGTGTCGGTCGCACGACGAATGGGAGTGGTGGTCAAGGTGGCCAGTTTCGTCGTGGCAGACGTGTCACTTGCGGGGGTGATGGCAACGCCAGGAGCGATCCCTCTCGTCTGACCGCTTACCGACAGCCCGAAGAAACCCAATACAACGGAGTGGTAGCGATAGATCAAGCCTGCCACCACCAGGATCACAAAGAAGGTGATCAAAATCTTTCCGATTCTCATAAGAAAGCTCCTACAGCATACCCGGATGCTTGCTGGAGTGCTGTACCCGCGCCGCGTTCGCTATTCGGAGCGCAGTGCCACGATCGGATCGAGCTGGGTCGCGCGCATTGCAGGATAGATGCCAAAGATCAGGCCCGACAACAGGCTGAACCCAAGCGCCAGCACCAGCGAATCGGGCTGGATGACGACCTTAAACCCCACCGCTGGCATCTGGCCGAAGACAAACGCTACTCCATACGCCAGGACAACGCCGATCATCCCTCCGAAAAGACAAAGCACCAGCGCTTCGATCAAGAACTGTAACAAGATATCCCCATCATGAGCACCCACCGCCTTACGCAGCCCGATCTCGCGCGTGCGTTCGGTCACCGAAACGAGCATGATGTTCATAATCCCGATCCCTCCTACCAACAAGCTCACTGCGCCGATGGCACCGAGGAAAATGGTCATCGTCTGCGAGATGCTCTGCGCGGTCTCCAGCAAGCTGGCCTGGTTGAAAATCCAAAAGTCATTGTCCTGATCCGCCCGCAGGTTGTGACGCAGACGCAACGTCGCCTCGATCTGGCGCTGTGAGGAATCCATCCGCTCTTGGGACGTGACCTGGACATAGATGGCGCTCACCGTGTATGCGCCGCGATGGCGGGGGGCATTGAACAGGCGGCCCTGGGCAACGGATATGGGGACATAGGCCTGCCGGTCAGGGTTATTAGGGCCAAATCCCCCCACCTTTTTCAGCACTCCGATCACCCGAAATGGCTCGCCGTTGATGCGCACCGTCAGGCCAATGGGATTCTCATTGCCAAAGAGGTCACTGGCCAGCTGCGCGCCCAATACTACAACACGCGCCTGCTGTACCACTTCATCTGCCTCAATAAAACGCCCGGAAGCGATGCCCAAATTGCGCACGATGGCATACTCGGCCGTGACACCGTTGACCATCTCTTGTGCATTCTGGCTCTCTGCCGCCAGACGGGCGTTAGCGCTATACGCGGGCGCCACAAACACCAAGTCGGGGTGCAGGGACTTGTCCTGCAAGGCGCTCACATCGTCCATCGTCAATGTACCGGCGGTGCCGCCTCCCTGACTGAGCCCACCCTCACGGCGTGCGCCCGGAGAGATTGTGAGCAAATTGGTTCCCTGGCTCTCGATGCGCTGGGTGATGTTGGCCGCCGCACCGCGCCCGATGCCCATCGTTGTGAGCACTGCTGCCACTCCGATGATGATGCCCAACATGGTGAGCATCGCACGCAATTTGTGCGCCGCGATGCTTTCCAGGGCGACCTGTAGATACCTAATGATCTTCATAGGCATCTCCCAGTATCCACTGAACCGCTTTGCGACCGTTTTCTTCGTCCGAGATGATCTGACCATCGCGTAGGACGATCAGCCGTTGGGCACGTTGTGCCACGCGCGGGTCGTGTGTCACCATGATCACGGTGAGGCCTTTGGCATGCAGGTCATCGATCAAGTCCAGGATTTCGGCGCCTGTCCTGCTGTCGAGCGCGCCGGTGGGCTCGTCGGCTAGCAACACGCTGGGATGATTCACCAATGCACGCGCAATCGCGACCCGTTGTTGCTCCCCACCCGACAGCTCATCGGGCCGATGATGGGAACGCTCCGCCAGACCCACCCGCGCCAGCGCCGCTTCGGCCATTTCGCGGCTGCGGCGACCGGTGATGCCGGCGTATAACAACGGCAGCTCAACCTGGCGACGGGCACTGATCCGCGGGAGCAAATTAAACTGTTGGAATACAAAGCCGAACTCGCGATTGCGCAGGTCGGCCAGCTTGCCCCGGCTGAACTGGCTGACCTCCGTCCCCCGGATGCGATAGCGGCCACTGGTGGGCCGATCGAGCAACCCGATCACGTTCATCAACGTGCTCTTGCCTGAGCCACTGGCGCCCATGATGGCAACGTACTCCCCTTGCCGTACGGTCAACGAGACGCCCCGCAGTGCGTGGACGTGCACATCGCCCATCCGATACACCCGGGTGACATTCTCCAGCTCAATCAATATCGCATCGGTGGTCATAGAGCTTCCTTCAGCCTCTCCTAGCCCTGGAAAACAGTATACCGAAGAGTTGTTTAGAACTTGTTAAGACCTCATTAGAGATGTATTCAGGGTGAGCTTTTGTGAGATATCAAGGCACAATCGAGCTGGCATATCCGAAGCATTCACCATATCATAGAAAGGGCCATCTACATCGAGAGGTATTGCAAGTAGAGGGAGCCAATAGGATGCACGGCGGGGGATGGTGGCAATACATCACCTACGACGAACGGACAGACCGTCCACACGTCAGTCGGGACTTGCTGCGACGCGTGGCTCAGATCGCCCGTCCGTATCTGGCGCCGGCGCTGCTCACTCTGGCTGCCATCCTGGTCATCTCCCTGTTGGGGCTGGTGCCGCCCCTGCTCATCCGCCAGATGATCGACGACGCCATTCCCCGGCGCGACATCCGCGCCCTGAACCTGCTGGCGCTCGGCATGGTGCTCATCCCTTTGCTCAGCGGCGCCATCGGGGTGGGACAGCGCTATCTGAACGCTCGCATCGGCGAGGGGATCATCAGCGATCTGCGCCAAGCCCTCTACGCGCACATGCAGCGCATGAGCCTGCGCTTCTTCACTCACACCAAGACCGGCGAGCTGATGAGCCGCTTGAACAACGACGTGGTCGAAGCGCAGCGCGCGGTAACCAGCACGTTTATCGAGATCATCACCAACACGGTGACCGTGGTGACCACCCTCGCCATCATGTTCTCGTTGGAGTGGCGCCTGACGTTCCTGAGCATCATCATCTTCCCCCTCTTCTTCCTGCCCGCGCGCCGCATCGGTCGGGTGCTGCGCCGCATCGTGCGCGAGGCGATGGATCGCAACGCAGCGATGAACGCTATGATGCACGAGACGCTCAACGTCAGCGGCGCGATGCTGACCAAGCTGTTTGGCCGTCAGGCCGATGAGGTAGCTCGCTTCATCCGCCTGAGCAACGCGGTGCGCGACATCGGGGTACGCAGGGCGGTGGTGGGACGGTGGTTCTTCATGATGCTCAGCGCGGTAAGCGCGGTGGGCACCGCGCTCGTCTTCTGGTCCGGCGGACACCTGGTCATCGGAGAAGCGCTCACGTTGGGCACGCTGGTCGCCTTCACCAGCTACCTGGCCCAGCTCTACGGGCCTCTCGGAGCCTTGAGCAATGCCCGTGTGGACTTTGCCCAGTCATTGGTCAGCTTCGAGCGCGTGTTCGAGGTGCTCGATCTGCCCGTCGAAATCGAGGACGCGCCCAATGCGATCACGCTCGAACGGGTACGCGGGCATGTGCGGTTCGAGAACGTCTCTTTCAGCTATGCCGCGGCGGAGCGCTTTGGCGCCCGCCTGTCCAAGGCGGCATCGGATTCGGATGACATCCGTGGGGCGGCAGACGACAGCGGACTGAAGGAGGATGAACACGTCCTCTTTGTGGAGACGCGCGCCACCGAGCGGCAGTGGGCGGTGCGCGATCTGAACTTCGAGATCCAGCCCGGTCAGCTGGCTGCGCTGGTAGGGCCAAGCGGCGCCGGCAAGACCACCGTCACCTATCTGCTGCCCCGCCTGTATGACCCCACCGAGGGACGCATCCTGCTGGACGGGCACGATCTGCGCCAGGTGACGCTTGCTTCGCTGACGGCGCAGATCGGTATGGTGACTCAGGAGACCTTCCTCTTTCACGACACGATCCGGGCCAATCTGCTGTACGCCCGACCAGACGCCAGCCAGGCGGACCTTGAGGAGGCATGCCGTGCCGCCAACATCCACGACTTCATCGTCGGTCTGCCCGACGGTTACGACACCGTGGTGGGCGAACGGGGCTACCGTCTGAGCGGCGGGGAGAAGCAACGCATCGCCATCGCGCGCGTGCTGCTCAAAGATCCGCGCATCCTCATCCTTGATGAAGCCACCTCGTCCCTCGATTCACACAGTGAGGCGCTCATCCAAGCGGCCCTGCAGCGGGTGATGCGCGGGCGCACCAGCCTGGTCATCGCACACCGGCTGAGCACCATCCTCGCTGCCGACCTCATCCTGGTGTTAGACGAGGGACGCCTGGTGGAACAGGGCACCCACAGCGAGCTGCTGGCGCGCGGTGGCTTGTACGCTATGCTTTATAACACCCAATTCCAAAGACAGCTGGAGGCTATTCCATGAACCCAGATCGCTCGCCATCCAATGCGGATGCCAAAGGGGTGGTTCTCATCACCGGCGCCAGCAGCGGCATCGGGGCTGCCTTTGCCCGAGAGTTGGGGCGCCGGGGATTTGACCTGATCCTCACCGGAAGACGGCAGGAGCAGCTGGAACGACTCGCACAGGCGCTACGCCACACGCATTCCATTCGAGCGGAGGTGATCATTGCCGAGCTGGCCGACGACGCCGCACTGGAACAGCTGGCCGAAAGGGTGCGTTCAGAAGCACAGCTCGAGATGCTGATCAACAATGCCGGCTTCGGCAGCGGAGGCGCGCCGTTCCATCAGCAGGATTACGCAGTGCACCAGGCGATGCTCAAGGTCCATGTGCAAGCGACCGTGCGTCTGACCTATGCCGCCCTGCCCACGTTGCTGGCACGGCGGCGGGGTGCCATCATCAATGTGTCCTCGGTGGCGGCCTTCTTCCCGATCCCGTATCAGGTTATGTATAGCGCCACCAAAGAGTTCATCCGCGCCTTCAGCGAGGCATTGGCCATCGAATTGCGCGGCAGTGGGGTGCAGGTGCAGGCTCTGTGTCCCGGTTTCACCCGCACCGACTTTCACGCACGTCTGGGCGCCGATCCGGAGCGGTTCTATCGCACCAGCGGGCCGATGAAGGCGATGTCAGCCGAAGAGGTGGTGCAGGCATCCTTGCGCTGTCTGGCGCGCGGCGAAGTGATTTGCGTGCCGGGGGCGCACAATCGGTTTGTCAGTTATCTGCCATATCTGGTACCCCGGCGCCTGCAACATTGGTTGCTCGGGCACTTTGGCCGCCAAATGGCGATGTGACTATCTCGCACAATGATCGCTTCATTTGCTCAGGCGAAGGTCTTCTTCGTATAATTTACATGTTTCTCACACCCACTTGAAGATGGATATCCATGGCAGCTTTCGACTACGACATCATTATCGCCGGCAGTGGGCCGGCGGGTGTGTCCACCTGGCTTCACCTGCATAAGCTCCACCCCGATTTGGCCGCACGCACCCTGGTGCTGGAAAAGGCAAGTCACCCGCGTCCCAAGCTGTGCGGCGGCGGGGTGATGCGCGCCGCGGATACCGTGTTGGGCCTGTTGCGCATTCGCATCCAGGTGCCCTCAGTGCCCGTGCACAACGCCGAATTCCGCTATCACGGAAGGCGTTTCTATTGGCGGCAGAAGAATTTCTTCCGGGTGGTGCGCCGCCACCAGTTCGATGCCGCATTGGTGGCTGCGGCGTTGCAGCGCGGCATGCCGTTGCACCAACAGGAAGCGCTGCTCCGTTTTGAGCTGCTGGAAGATGGCATTCAGGTGTACACTGCGCGGGGGAGCTACCGGACACGCGTCCTGGTGGGCGCCGACGGCGCCAACAGCGTGGTGCGCGCCGGCATGCGACTGCGCGAACCGCATCGCATGGCGCGCCTGATCGAGGTGCTCACCCCGACCGAACCCACTCGCGCCTATGAGTTCACCACCCACACCGCCGTCTTCGACTTTGCCGGGGTGGATGAAGGGCTGCAGGGCTACATCTGGGATTTTCCATGTCTCGAGAACGGCAGCGCGTACATCAACCGAGGCATTTATGACAGCCGCTACTACCCGCAGCGCGAGCGTGCTGATCTCAAGAGGCTGTTCCGCGCCGGATTGGAAGCGCGCAATGCCTACGACGCCACCCAGAGCTGGCAGGGACATCCAGAGCGCTGGTTCGACCCGCGCGCCACGCTGAGCCAACCCCACATCCTGCTGGTCGGCGACGCGGCAGGGGTGGATCCGCTTGCCGGAGAGGGCATCTCATTCGCGTTGGGTTACGGCGCCGTGGCAGCAGAGGAACTGGTGGACGCTTTCCGCCGGGAGGACTTCCGTTTCGAGGGCTATCGTGAGCGCATCCTGACCCATCCGCTGGGCCGCGCTTTGCGGCAACGCCGTCTGATGGCCGCCGCATGCTATCGCGGCTGGCCGCGTGTCTTGCTCACGATGTTCTTCATCGCGATGGGCCTGAGATGGCGCTGAGAGTGTCGATTCCCGCCGACGTGCCCGCTCTGGTGGGATGCGCCCCGATCACGACCGCCGGAGAGCGAGAACCCCTGACCGCAGAGAGCAAAGAATCCTCTAAGGGATGGCCTCATCTTGCACCACCACCCAGCTCGCGCCTTGGAGACGCAGCCGTAACCGGTGTCGCAGACTGCCTGACGGACCGCCGCGCTCCACCTCGATGGTGAAGTCTCCATCCTCCTGCCGGGGAAGGTGCAAGTAGATGTAACTGCGGTGTGGATCGCGCAGGGTCAGATATTCCTCGCGCGCGAACGGATTGAGCCATACGGTGCGCCCCTCGAAGCCCAGGTTGTCCCGCCACTCCAGATGGCCAAAGTCCACCAGCACCTCATCGGCCGCCCCGCGCGTGCGCAGTTCGTAAGCCAGCGCCGCACGTCGGAGTGCATTGTTCCGTCGATTCTCAGCATCTCCCAGCCCGCCGCTGAGACACGCCGCACTGCTTCCGAAGACTAACACGATGAGCAGCCCTATCCATACAGGGCGCAGACACGGGGGACAGAGCTTCACAGCGCTTCGTCTTTGGGGTGCGACTCACGCCGGTCCGGCGTTTTGGTGACTTCGGGGGCATCCACCAGGGTTTTCGCTTCCTCCCACAGCGCGTCCAGGGCGTGGATGTCCAGGGCGTTCAAATCCAGGCCGCGCTGTGCTGCCAGCTGCTCGAGCATGCGAAAGCGCCGACAGAAGCGATCATTGGCGCTGCGCAAAGCACTTTCGGCATCCACGCCCAGCCAACGCGCTAAATTGACCACGACGGTGAGCAGATCACCCAGCTCGGCAGCACGCGTCTCGGGAGTTGCCGCGGCAGCCAGCTCACGCGCCTCTTCGCCGATCTTCTCCAGGACACCCTGGACATCCGGCCAGTCGAACCCGACCCGCGCCACGCGTTCCGCGATGGCCTGCGCGCGCGCCAAGGCCGGCATCGCCAGCGGGACGCCGTCCAAAATGGACCTCTTCGACGCAGTGTCTCCCGCGCGGGCACGCTCGGACTGTTTGATCGCCTCCCAATTGACAAGCACCTCAGAGACCCCGCTGACCGTCACTTCGCCGAAGACGTGGGGGTGGCGGCGGCGCAACTTGGCATCGATAGTGCGGATGACGTCAGCCATCAGGAAGTCGCTTTCCTCGGCAGCGATCTGCACGTGGAGCACAATCTGGAGCAGCAAATCCCCCAACTCTTCGATCAGCGCCACGTGGTCTTCCGCGTCGAGCGCGGCCAGCACCTCATATGCCTCTTCCAGCAGATAGGGCCGCAAGCTCAGATGGGTCTGCTCACGATCCCAGGGACAGCCATCCGGAGCGCGCAGATGCGCCACCGTCTCCTGCAAGGCGGGCAAGCTGGCTGCTCCTGGAAGAGGCGGCAGGTAGAGCGTGGTCAGATGGTCGATGCCGGGCTGGCGGTCCAGCTCATATAAGGGAAGGGTGATCACGCGCTCGCGTTCCGTCCCCGCCGCGTGCACCAGCGTGACCGGATGGGTCTCCGGATAGCTGTTCATAAGGGTGAGCTTGACTTGAGCGGCCAGGCGGCGGCTGTAGAGTTGCGCCACCAACGCCGGGCGGTCGGGATCCAAAGGGGGGTGATGCAGGGCGGCGAGCTGATCGGCATCGGCAATTTGCAGCCCATCCAATGCATCGATGCCCAGCGCAGTGAGCACCGGCTCAAGAAAGCTGAGACCAGGCACGATGCGCACCGACAATCCCGCTTCCTGCGCCATGCGGCGGATGAGCGATACCGTCGCCTCACCCACAGATGGATGGCCCGGCACGGCATAGACCACCCCCTGTTCCCGCTGCCCGAGCTCGATTACGCGGCGTGCAATGCGCTCGTAGAGCGAGGCAAAGTCCGCTGCTTCATCGTACCAGACATCAAAGGAGTGGACCTTGAGACCAGGTTGGCTGGCGAGCTCCTCCACGCCGGGATGGCGGGCCGTGCGCAACCAGATCTCCTGGCTGTCGGCAAAGACACGGCGGGCGGCTTCGGTCCAAAGGTGGGCACCGCCCGGCCCCAATCCCACGATGGTGATACCTGCTGGCACTATGCGAGCCCCCTGCTGAACCCGGCCTCACTCGGTTTCATCCCGATTCTCCCCCGGCATGCGCCGATAGCGCGCATCGATGGCTTTGATCTTCGCCACCTTGGGTGCAGAACGCCCGCCAGCAAATTCCGAAGCTAGCCAGTGATCCACCAGCATGCGTGCCAAAGTCGGTGCGACGATCTGGGCGCCCAACGTCATAATTTGGGCATCGTTGCTCTTGCGCGCGCGCTCGGCGGAATAGGGATCATGGCAAGTGGCCGCGCGCACACCCGGCACCTTGTTCGCCACGATCGCCATGCCGATGCCGGTGCCGCAGATGAGGATGCCCCGCTCGAACTCACCCCGCGCGATGCGTTCGGCAACCTGCACCGCGATGTCCGGATAGTCCACCGGCTCAGTGGGGCTGTGCCATCCGGCGTCGATGACCTCATGCCCCTGCTCTTGCAGGTATGTCTTCAGGTCCTCTTTGAGGTGATAGCCGAAATGGTCACTGCCGATGATAATGCGCATCAACCCAACCTCTATGACCCAGCCGCGTCGCGCTGCACACGCTGCTCGGCACGCGCCACGATGGCGGCCAGCCGTTCGGCGATGGCTTCCGGCAACGGCTCGGGAGTATGGGTCGCCAACAGGTGTCGCGCGCGCTGCAACGCACGATCTCCCAGCGTCAATCGACCGTTGGCCAGCCAGGTGTCATAGTTGCTGCGATCCAGCAATTTGGGCATCCAATTCTCGCGGAAATGGCTCAGTGTATGATCGTCCGCGAGGAAGTGCCCACCCGGCCCCACGCGATCGATGACATCGAGCGCCATCGTCTCCTCGGTGACCGGGATGCCCCCCATGAAACGCGCTACCATGCCCACCACTTCATCCATGGTTACCAGCTGCTGGTAGCTGGTGGTCAGGCCGTTGTCGATATATCCCATATCGTGCACCAGGTTGCCACCGTTCAGAGCGGCCAGCATCACCCACAGCGCTCCCTCCAGGCTGGCCTGCTGGTCGAACGTCTTGGCGTCCGAGCACCCGGCAAAATGGAACATGGGCAGGCGATAATAGCGCGCCATGTCCTTGAGCGCACACACGGCCAGCATGAACTCCGGCGCCGCATAGGACATCAGCGTGGTGCGCATGTCGATGGGCAGGACGCCGCCGCCATAAACCAGGGGGGCGCCCTCGCGGATCAGCTGGGCCAGCACAAAGCCGGCCAGCATCTCGGCATTACCTTGCACCAGGCCGCCGGCAATCGTCACCGGCCCGCTGGCGCCGGTGATGAGGCCGGGGGTGAAGACGGTGGGCAAGCCCTTCTCGGCCATATACATCAGCTTTTGGGTTGCTTCCGGCCCCAGGGTGAGTGGGGAAATGGGCTCCGTGTACAGCGCGCAGAAGGGGTTGCGTTGCAGCGCTTCCGCACCACCGGCCACTGTCTCGGCCATCTCGATGATGTCCTTGAGGTTCTCCAGGCTCCACGCCGTGAACACAATCGGCTTGACCGTGTTGCGCACCATCGCCTCAAAGTGGTGGATGTCGGAGATGGCCGCCGGCACGTCGGAAGCGATGCCCGAACACATCATGAAGGACAGATGGGGCAATGCATCCACCAGCCGGCTGGTGCGTGCGATGTCTTCCTTGCGCACCGGCCGACGTTCGCCGGTTTCGATGTCCACGATGTTGGGAGTGTCGGAACCGGTGCCGAAATAGGCCCGCTCGCCCTGCAGCGCCATCGCCGGCCGCCCCAGCCGATCGCAGAGCACCACCCGGCTGGACGTCACCCGAATGGCCCATTCGACCAGATGCGACGGAAAGCGCACCCGTTTGCCATCCACCCAACACCCTGCTTTGGCGAAGACCTCGATCGCGCGCGGTTCCTCGACCTGGACGCCGGTGCGTCGCATCACCTCCAGGGTGGCATGGTGCAGCTCCACGATCTGGTCGTCACTGAGCACGCGGAAGCGGGGGGTCATGTTGACGGTATAGTTGCTGCGTATATACATCAGTGCCCTCCTGTCTGAACGCCACAGCGTTGGTCGGCGCGTCGTACGACAGCGGCAATGGCAGCGTCCACCTCATCCGACAGTGGCTGGGGACGGTGGGTCTCCAAGATCTGGCGCACGCGCTGGTTGGCCAGTTCTCCGTAGGTATGGCCTCCCTTTTCCAACCAGGTGGCATAGGTGGTGCGGTTGAGCAGGGTGGGATACCAGTTCTCCCGGAAATGTCGCAATGTGTGCTCCTCGTTCAAAAAGTGTCCTCCCGGCCCTACCCGGTCGATGACATCCAGCGCCAGCGTCTCCTCACTGACCTCGATGCCATCCAGAATGCGACGCACCAGCCCGATCACCTCGTCGTTCATCACAGTCAGCTCCATCGAGGCGGTCAATCCATACTCGATGTATCCCACATCGTGGGAGAGGTTGCCGCCTGCCAGCGCCGTGACCAGGATCCACAGCGCTGCTTCCAGGCTCGCTTGCTGGTCGAACACCTTGGAGTCTGAACAGCCGCCGAAGCTGAAAACGGGCAGTTGATAGTGACGCGCCAGGTCACACAGCGCCGCCATGTTGATCCAGAACTCCGGCGCGGCATAGGAGACGTTCATGTGGCGCATATCCATAATAGCCACCCCACCGCCATATACAAAGGGCGTCCCCTCGTTGACCAGCTGGGCGATGACCAGTCCGCTCAGCAGCTCGGCGTTGGCGACGAGCAACCCCCCGGCGCTGGTCACCGGCGCCACGGCGCCGAAGGTCATCCCCGGCGTGTAGACCACCGGCAGGCGCTTGCGCGCCACATACATCAGCTTGGTGGTGCCCTCGACGATGTGTTGCAAGGGTGAGACCGGCTCTGTGTAGAGAATGGCAAACGGGTTGCGCTGGAACGCCTCCGCCCCGCCTGCCACGATCTCACAGATCTCGATAATGTCCTTGAGGTTTTCCAAGTTCCAGGCGGTGAAGCAGAGCGGCTTAGTGGTGTGGCGCAGCATCGTGACGAAGTGGTGGATGTCCGAGGTCGCTTGATGGATGTCCTGCGCGATGGCCATACACATATGAAAGTCGATGTTGGGCAGGGCGTCCACCAGGCGGGCGAAGTTCTGCACATCCTCCAGTCGCCCCGGTCGTCGTTCCCCGGTATAAGGATCGATCACATTTGGGCAGTCGGAGCCGGTGCCGAAGTAGGTCTTATAGCCCTCCAGCGTCATAGCAGGTTGCCCCAGCCGGTTGTACAACACGACGCGTGGAGGTGCTGTGCGAATGGCCCACTCCACCAGGTGCGGCGGGAAACGCACCCGTTCATCGTCCACCCAGCAGCCGGCCTTCTTCAACAGGTCGCGCGCTTCCGGCACCAGGACTTTGACACCGGTGCGCCGCAATACTTCCAGGGTGCCATAGTGCAACTCATCCACCTGGTCGGCTGAGAGCACCTGAAAGCGTGGACTGACATTGACGGTGTAGTTGCTTTGAATCATATATGGCTTGCTCCTCAACCTCGCTTGGTCATCTCGTTGGCAGCGCCTTATCCATCGGCCGTGTGGAAGCGGGTGACGCCGCCCGATTCTATCCGCCCAGATAAGCGCGTTGCACCTCCGGATCGTTCAGCAGCTCCTGTCCACTGCCCTGGTGGCGGATGCGGCCGAGCTCGAGCACATATGCGCGGTCGGCGATCGCGAGGGCACGGCGCGCGTTCTGCTCCACCAGGAACACAGTGGTGCCGCCCTCGCGGATCAGGCGGATCTGTTCGAAGACGGCCTCTACAATTTTGGGCGCCAGGCCCAAGGACGGCTCGTCCAGCATCAGCAGCTCCGGAGAGGTCATCAGGCCGCGGCCGATCGCCAACATCTGGCGCTCGCCGCCCGAAAGGGTGCCCGCCTTCTGCCGTTGACGTTCTCGCAGACGCGGGAAGCGCTCGAAAACGCGCTCGATGCGTTCTTCGAGCGTGGCACGGTCGACCGTGAATCCGCCCATTTCCAGGTTCTCACGCACCGTCAGCGAGGGAAAGACGTTGCGCTCCTGAGGCACCAGCGCCAGCCCGTGCGCGGTGATCGCGTGCGGCGGCAATCCGGTGATCACTGTCCCTTTAAACTTGATGACACCGCCATGGATGTCGGTCAACCCGAAGATGCTGCGCAAGAGGGTGGACTTGCCGGCGCCGTTCGCCCCCACCATCGTGACGATCTCACCCGCCGCCACTTCCAAGCTCACCCCGTGCAGCACCTCGCTCTTGCCGTAGCCGGCCACCAGCTGGTGCACCTCCAGAATGGTGCGATCGGAAGCGTTCGCTGCGCTCATGGTGCACACGTCCCCAAATAGGCGTCGATGACGGCCGCATTCGCACAGATCTCGGCGGGCGTTCCCTCGGCGATCTTCTGGCCATAGTCCAGCACGGCGATGCGGTCGCAAAGGTTCATGATCACCCGCATATCATGCTCCACCACCAAAAAGGTCTTGCCCTGCTCCTCGCGCAGATGACGGATGTAGTCGAGGATGCGGTTGACCAGGGTGGGATTGATGCCCGAGGTAGGTTCGTCCAACATGACCAGCTGTGGGTCACTCATCAGGGCGCGGGTGAGCTCGACCATCTTCTGCTCGGCATAGGAGAGGTTGCCACAGTACTCGTTGGCTGCGTGTTCCAGGCCCACGATCGCGAGCAGCTGCCGCGCACGCTCAAGCGCCTGGCGCTCATGTCGGTGCACATGGGGTGGGCGCAGGACGCCCCACAGCAGATTTTCGCCCGGCTGGCGGTGCACGCCCAGCAACAGGTTCTCCATCACGGTCATGCGGTTAAACGTGCGCACCAGCTGAAATGTGCGCGCAATGCCATAACGGGCGATCTGATAAGGGCGCAGGCCGGTGATGTCGTGTCCGTTGAAGAAAACGCGCCCTTCCGTCGGCTCGAGGAAGCCGGTGACCAGGTTGAAGACGGTGGTCTTGCCGGAGCCGTTAGGCCCGATGAGGCCGAAGATGCTCCCGCGCGGCACCTCGAATGAGCAGTGATCGACGGCCCGCAAGCCGCCGAAATCCTTGGTGAGTCCCTCGACCCTCAGCAACGCGGTATCAGAGGTGTTCATTCGTACACCACCTTGCGCTCAGGGATCAAACCGCGCGGCACGAAGATGGTCGCGATGATCAACAAGATGCCGAATATCAGCTGTTGCAGCGCGGCCGGATTCAACCAGAGGGGCAGTCCGACAAAGCGCAACCCTTCGCGCAGCGCCACAAACACCACGGTGACCACCACGGCACCCAGGTTATTGCCCAGACCGCCCAGCACGATGATCAGGAAGATGAAGAAGGTCAACCACATCACGAAACTGCTTGGATCGATGAAGGTGATGTAATGGGCAAACAAGCTGCCCGCCAGGCCCGCCATCGCCGAACCGACGACCAACACGGCCATTTTATAGCGATAAGTGTTCTTGCCCAGCGCCTGGACCGCCGCCTCGTCCTCACGGATTCCCTTGAGGACGCGCCCGAACGGGGAATACAGGATGCGCTCGGCGACCACGAAGGTGATCAACAGGCATATGATGCCCAAAATCAAATACTTGTCCGCCGTGTCGAACTCAATGCCTAGGATCGAGGCATGGGGGATGCCGGGCAATCCCATAGGGCCACGCGTCAGCGAGATCCAGTTTTTGAAGACGGCGCGGGTGATCTCGCCCAGGCCCATCGTCACCACAGCGAGGTAGTCACCCACCAAGCGCAGGGTGGGGATGCCGATGATGAACGCCACGAAGCCAGCCATCGCCATACTCGCCAGCACGGCGAGCAACCATGGCACCCCCGCTTTGACCAGCAGTGCGGACGTATAGGCGCCGATGCCGTAGAAGGCCGCATGGCCCAGGTTGAACAGACCGGTGGCTCCCACGACCAGGTTCAGCGAGATGGCCAAAATGCCGTAAATCGTGATCACCACCAGCAAGTGCACGACCAGCGCAAGTTCCATACGACGAACTCCTCTGTGGCGCTCACAACACCGTCACCTGCGCTTCTTCCTTCTTGCCGAAGATGCCACTGGGCCGCAGGAAGAGCGCCAGGATGAGAATCCCATATGCGATCGAATCCTTCCACACCGGCGGGATGAACCAGACCCCGGTGTTCTCGACGATGCCGATGAGGAAAGCCCCCACCACGGCACCCCACACGTTGCCCAGTCCGCCCAACACGACCGCGGCAAACGCCTTGACCGTGATGATAAACCCCATCGTGGGTTGTAAATTGGTGTCCATGCCGATCAACGCTCCCGAAGCAGCGGCGAGCGCGGATCCGATGGCGAAGACCGCGGAGATGATCAGGTTGGTGTCGATGCCGGACACTTCCGCCAGGCTGATGCCGTCGGCCACCGCGCGGATCGCCTTGCCCAGCTTGGTGCGCGTCAGCAACCCATACAACCCCACCATAAACACCAGGCTGGTGAGGATGATAGCTCCTTGCACCGGCGTGATATAAATCGGCCCGATCTGATAGCTTCGCATGCCGGTCAAGCTGAAGGTGCGGATGTCCGCGCCCATGATGATCATCACAGCGGCGTCCAGGACAAAGGAGACCGCGATCGCCGTGGTCAACGATGCCAGCTTGGGCGCACGGCGCAGCGGCCGATACGCCACCCGTTCCACCATAACCCCGAGGCCAGCGGTGAGGAGCATGCTGCCCAGGAAAGCGGGCACCAGCGGCACGTCCGCCATCGTGACCAGCACAAAGGCGATATACGCGCCCACCATGGCGATGGAGCCATGGGCGAAATTGATAAACTTCAGCGCGCCATACACCATACTATAGCCGACGGCCGCGAGCGCATACGTGCCCCCGGCGATCACCCCATTGATCAGCAGCTGGACGAAGATTTCCACGCACGTTCTCCTGCATAGTGGGTCGCTATGTCACCCTAGCGTTCATTCTGAGGCCAGGCGTCTTCAGTCAGACGGATAGTTGCAGAGCGCACGGAATGTTTCCTGTGCGCTCTGCAACGCATCTGGGATCAACCGGGCAGCACCCGACTCACTGCGCGGTCTCTGTGGCTGACGGGGTCTCCGTTGCCGACGGCGCTTTCTCGTAGAGCACCCACTCGCCGTCCTTGACCACGACCCACTCGTAAGACCCCTGCGAGATGCCGTATTCATCAAACTTCTTGGCGCCCGACGGACCGACGTAGGTCTCGGCCACCTCAAACAGGGCCTTCTGAATCCCGTCTGCCGTGTAGCCGCCCTTCTCGATCGCCTTGGCCACGAGCATCATCGCGTCATAGGCGAAGTCGGCCCAGATGGTGGGTTCTTTCCCAAATTTCTTGAGGAAAGCTTCGCGGAATGCCTGGTACTCCGGTGTCTGGCTGGAGCCGGCGCGCAGGCCCATAATCCCCTCGACCGCTTCCTTGCCGGCCAGCTGGGGCACTTCGGGCGAGACGATGGACACGTCGGTGACCCACTGAGTCTTCAATCCCAGCTCCGCCGCTTGCTTGAAGACAATGCTCGCCTCGGCCACATGGTCCACGATGAAGACCACCGGCGGATTAGTGCCCTTCACCTTGAGCACCTCGGTGCGGAAGTCCTTGCCACCCAGCTCAAACGGCTGGACGATGAGCAGCTTGCCGCCGGCGGCCTCGAAGGCCTGCACGAAGGTGTCCTTAACGCCGATGCCGTAGTCGTTGTTGATGTACATGACCGCGGCTTCCTTGACCCCCAGGTATTCCGCCACTTTGACCCATTCAGGACCCTGGGCGGTGTCGGAGGCCATCACGGAGAAGAAATACGGCCCGCAATCCTTCAGCGCCGGCGCCGTGGAGACCTGGGAGACCTGGACCACCTTCTTCTCTTGTGCCTTGGGGCACAGGCTCAAGCTGATGGTGCTGGAAGCAGAACCCAGGATCACGGGCACCTTGTCCGTCTCCACCAGCTTGAGGAATGCCGTCTGGGCATCCGCAGCGGACAGGCGGTCGTCCTCATAGATCACCTCGACGGGCACGCCGTTGATGCCACCCGCTTCATTGATGACGTCTACCGCGAGCTCGGTGCCCATTTTCAAGCTCTGTCCGTACACCGCGGCATCGCCGGTCAGATGACTGATGAAGCCCACCTTGTAAACCTGGGGTTCTTCGGCAGCCAGCGGGGCAGGCGTGATGAACGATACCGCCAGCGCACCGACCACTAATAGAGCGATCCACAGGGCCAATGCTCGATGTTTCATTTCTGTTCTCCTCCCTCTATGATGTGTGAGGCTCTTGTAAATTCCGGGACCGATGCACCACCTGAAAGCTGATCACCGCCATTTCTACTAAGATTTCCGCTTGCTGCATCAACTTGGCTATGTCGCGACCACCCCCTTTCCGTATCCGAATTCTCCGGCCTCAGCTCTGATTCCCCCACTGGAGGCAACAAACATACGGCACGGTGCCCGCGAAAGCTACGTGGTGCGCTGATGCCCCAGCTAATAGGAAAGGTGTTGTTTGCAACGCATCGAGGTAGAGACGTGGGTGCACGCCGGAACAGCGAGAAAGATCACCGGTAACTCGATTGACACCGGGTATCGGGACCAATCCAGGCCGTGTCATTGCCATCATAGCGGAGGGTATACCACCGATCGCGCAGCGTGCTGAGTTTCCCCAACCCAAGAGGCGCCCGGGCCGGACAACGCGCCCTATCATATCACAGAGCCCCCGCAAGGTCAAACGCTCGTGATCGAGAGTGTTGAAAAACTCTTTAGTTACACGCTTTATTGGCCCATTTTCCTATGAAAATCTGAGCGGTCAAGGGACTTTTTCAACACCCTCCGCGATCCTGGTATGGAACAAGTTGCCCCATCGCAGCGTCTATATTAAGATAGGTATGGACCACCAAGCGGTGTGGGTCACTGGGCCAGGTCGGGGAAGTGCGGGTTGCTCAGGTGAGCAGCGCGCCCTTCTGGTTTATGAAGCAGTGGAAATATCCATGGGGTGCTATTCTGTCTGAGGAGGTTCTCTTACTATGGCACAGCCTATTATCACGATGCGGAATAGAGGGGTCAAGGTTGTATCCGGACTGTTGGTGTG
>QEXY01000064.1 GCA_003130875.1 Ardenticatenia bacterium | reverse complement strand
GACCAGACCGCTACCCGACGCATTCACCTTGACCACAAAGGCGTCCTCATAGCCACCATTGTGGCAGGGACGGTAGGCACCCGGCGTGGTCGGGAAGTTGGTGGAATCGGTCTCGCCCGTGACGTAGGCGTTGCCCGCGCCATCCAGCGCGATGCCCCAGCCCCAGTCGTTGTCCGCGCCGCCCAGGAAGGTGGCATACAGCAGGTTACTGGACTGGGCAGCCGGAATGGCCGCCGCACCCGCACCCGGCGCGGCAAACGGCGCCCGCACCACCTTCCCCTCCACCACAGCCGGCGGCACGGCAGCACCATCCAGCATCAGCAGCGGCAGGCGGAACGTGCCCAGCGCCGTGGTCACCCGCAGCTGCTCGCCTTCCACTGCTAGACCCTCTGCCCCCTCCACCCGCAGCTGCACCCCGCTCACATCCGCCTCCGGCCGCGCGCGCACCTGCCACGCCCACACCCCGCCGCGACCAGACACCTCCAGGTCGATGCCGGGATACAGATTCACATAGCGCACCCCGCTCCACACCGGCACATCCGTGCGCCACTTGGCCGGATCATTCCCGATGAAGTAGGACACACGGGTCTCCAGCGCTTCCAGCGGCTCCAGGCGCGCATCCGGGTTGGCGCCGGGGAAACTGATCTTCAGCGTCACCGCACGCCCTGCAGAGGTCGCTGCTCCTTCCTCTCCTCCCCATCCCCCAGCCAACCGGGGAACTCGCTCCCGCTGCCCCGCGGTCGCAGGCGGCGCTTCCCGCAGCGTCACCCAGATGGCACTGTCGGTCAGGTAGATCGTGCGGTCGCCGCCGGGCAGATAGTAGCGCACCGCCTCGTTCACCTGGCCGCGGTTCTCGATGAACAGCAACGGCACATTGCCATAGGCTGCCGCGACAGGTTGCGCAGGCGTATGCCCCGCCTCGCCCAGAGCGACGTGCGCCCGGGCCGGAAAGGCGGCAACCACCAGAAACAGCACCACGAGAACAATGCCTATACGAGATATGTCGCGCGACATTTGACCCCCTCCTCAGATTGGATGGCGAGTTGACGCCATACCACGGCTCGCCATATGGCCGGAGCCGGCTCAGCGGGACAACGTGGCCAGATCGTCAGGCTCGAAGGGGGCAACCGATGCGCGGGGTGATGCGGACTACGGGGACACCTGTCGGCGTCCGAAGCGTTTTCGGGATGGCTGTCGAATCGCCTGCCCAGCCACTTCGCGTCGCACTGTCTGACCTCAGCCGAGCATAAATGCCCGCCGCCAGCTCAGCTGCCGGCGATGTGCTGATAACCTATGGCATATTGTGCTGCATCCCTGTGCCGCTGCCGGGATGTCTATCCATTTTTATAGCACATTTTGGCTTGAAATGCAAGGGGTTTTGTGAGGATTTTTGGCAATTGTGCTGCCCTCACCCCCGCTCCTGGTGCTCGCGGCACAGGCGGAGTCAAACCGAGCCGCGCGCATCAGCAAGCGGCGGTGACGATGTGAACCGAGCCGCGCGCGTGAGCAAGCGGCGGTGATGTAACCGCTCCCTCACGGTCGCGGCTCGGATAAATGGGCGCGGCGATGATATGAACTGAGCCGCGCGCGTGAGCAAGCGGCGGCGATGCCGTGCCCCTACAACTCCCCGTCCACGGGATTTGTCCCCTGTACGCCACCCTGCACCCCGGTGCCGGGATGGCCTGCCATGCGCCGCGTCCGTGCCCTACTTGCGGATGATGGGCAGGTAGACATACTGCGGCACACTCAACAGCTCGACCAAGGCCGGCGGGTCCGGATCATCCGGATGGGTCGGATCGGTGTAGCGCACGTACTCCACCAACATCGGCCCCCACTCAATCGCCTCACCTGCCTGGGCTGATGACGCCAAGCTCTGCACATTGTTGATGTTCCACTCCGTGCCGGCGGCGAAATCAAGCCAGTTCTCCTTGTAGAAACTGCGCGAGTAGTCCGGGAAGAAGATGGACACCCCGTGCGCGTTGCTCAGCTGCCAAGTGTACTTCTGGCCCTCGAATTCGAATTCCTGACCACTGCGCCAATAAAGCGCGTACGAATTCGTGGGACGCACAATGTAGTTATTGATGGCGCTCATCAGCTCCGAAGCTGCTTTCTGGATGTTCGCATCGCTCACCCGTTCTCGTACCAGCTGGGCAAAGTGATACAGGTCCACCAGCTCGTCGTCGATTTCGATTTTCAGGTTGCCGCTGCCGTCGAAGTACTGTACGTCACGCTTGATCCCCTTGATGGTCTCGTGCAGACTGCCCATCTGGGCCTTGAGTAGAGCAGCCAGTGCACTGGTCTTGTCCTTGAGTGCCGGCAAGGCTGCCATGCGCGCCACAGAGATTGTCCCTGGCCAGCGATCTTTGACATCCAAGTAATAGGCCTGCGCCAGCGCCACGGCGAGCTGTTCGGGTGTCGTGGTAGGGCTGATGGCGGGGATGGCCCCTCCATCACCCATCACCGGCCAATCCAAACGCGAGGGCCCCCACGCAATCTGTTCTGAGGCGACATAGTAGTCGGTCAGGTCACGCAGCTGCCACGCGGCTTCGATGGTGGCCATCAGACAGGCCTGCATATACAGCACATCCACCTTGCCCCCCGCCATCAGCGCTTGGCGCAGCTCGGTGAGGCGCAAGCAGCTCCTTAATTGGCAATCCAATTCTATCCCTGGCGTATGATCATCCCACGCCACGCCGGTGTGTCCGTGGCCGTGGTCAAAGATGATAAGCGCATAATGCCGCGCGGGATAGTTCTGCTTGGCCCAGGTGACAAAGCCCCGCAGCGTTGCTGGATCGCCCGTGCTCAGCTCGCCTTTGGGATCGCTTGCCCCACCGCCAGGCCAGAAGGCGAGATATTTGGCTGGCAGCTCGAGCGAGTCGACAAACGCCACAACATTGACGTTCCGGTTCTCGCTCGCTGAGCGTAGCCAGCGATAAAGGTAATTGATTCTCCCTCCCTGATCTAAATCGTTATCCAGCGCCAGGTAGTACATCAGCGTCCAAGGCTTGGCTCCAGGCAGCGGAGTGGGCGTCGGGCTGGGAGTGGGCGTCGGGCTGGGAGTGGGCGTAGGTCCTGGACCACCCCCCACCGCCAGCTTGACCACAAAGGCGTCCTCATCGCCATTGTGGTCGGAATCGAAGGCACCCGGCGTGGTCGGGAAGTTGGAGGAGCTGGTG
>QEXY01000063.1 GCA_003130875.1 Ardenticatenia bacterium | reverse complement strand
TATCTGGCCTGTCGTGCGCCTGCTGCAGGCATTGCACCCGCCCTTGCGCGATGCGCTGCGCGGCTTCATCTGGGAAGAGGATGGGCAGCCGGTGGGCCTGGCCAACGTGCTGCGCCTGGGCCATACCGACCGCTGGTTGATCGGCAACGTGGGCGTGCTGCCGGACTACCGGCGGCGCGGCATTGCTCGCCGCCTGGTCGAAGCGTGCGTGGCCTATGCCCGCGAACGGGGTGGGGCGTCTGTAGTGCTGGACGTCGTCGCTGGCAATGAACCCGCCTACCGCCTCTATCAATCGCTCGGTTTCGAGCACTACGATGATCGTTACGAATTCATCCATGCCTCTGGCCCGCGACCAGACCCCACCCCGCTGCCCGAAGGCTACACTCTCCGGCCTTGCTCTTGGTCAAACTGGCGTCCGCGCTACGAACTGGCGCAGCGCATCACGCCAGAGACAGTCTGCCGTTACGTGCCGGTCGAAGAAGGGCGCTTCCGCCAACCGTGGCTCCTGCGCGCTTTTGCCCCACTGTTCCTGGCCGCCGAAGGCCTGCGCGTGCATTCCCATCTGGCCCGTCAGGTCTCCAGCAGCCAGGTCGTCGCCAGCGCCCGCTGTATGGTACGCCGTCGGCGGGGAGGCACCAACCGCATCGAGATAGAGCTAGACCCGCTTCACGCAGCGCTCGCCCCTCACCTGGTGATGGAGATGTTGCGGATTGCCACGTCTGACGCGATGCAACATCCAGTCGAACTGCAGTTGCCGCGCTGGCAGTCCGCGCTGATAGAGGCTGCACGGGAAGCTGGCTTCACCCTGCGCTACGAGTATCGCTCGATGGGGCTGAGTCTGCGCCCTTGAGGGCGCACATCATCGCCTTCGCGCAAGACAGACAAGAAAGCGCCCCTGCCAGGGGCAAGGGCGCTTCTCCGTCACAACAGATCAGTAGGGCGGGCGAGCTTTAGCGGATGCCCTTCTCGATCAACGGGATGATCTCGCCGATGTTGTCTGGCGTGACCACGCCCACACCCGTGTCCACCACCAGGCCGGGGATTTTGTAGTTGTAGGTCAACCAGATTTGCAGGATCGGGATATAGCCCTGCAGGTAGAGCACCTGGTCGAAGGTGGCGCTGATGTAGCCCTCCTGCACGCCAGCCACCGTCGCGGGCGACAGGTCAATGCCGCCGACGATGATCTCACCCGGCGCATAGCCCGCTTCCTTCAGCACGTTCACCAGCGCAGCGGTGATGTTGCCGTGCTGCGTGCCGATGGCGCGTAGATCAGGATGGGCTTCCAGATAGGCGGTGAGGATAGGAGTAGCCAGCGACACATCGGAGTTGACTTCCTGCGAGACATCCAGCACGTCCACGATGACGCCCGCCTCCTCCAGAGCATCCTTGATGCCCTGCGGGCTGCGGCTGCGCAGTTCCTCGTGCCAGATGTCATAGACCAGCGCCTTGTCGCCGGGCTTGAGGCCCGCGGCAACCATGGCCTTGCCGGTCATGTAGCCGCCCGTCCACAGGTCCGCGCCCGCATAACCAAAACCGTAGGGCTGATACTTGGCCTGCAGGTTGGGCAGCGAGTTGTTGCCGCTGGTGACGATAATACCACGGCTGATCGCCTCTTCCACCAGGGGCGCGAAGGCATCCTCGCCGGGGTGCCCCATGATGACGATTCCATCGGGGTCGGCGGCCAGGGCTTCCTTGAACTGATTGATCATCGTCTGCTGATCCCAGCCCGCGTACTGCTCGTGCAGCTCGATCCCCAACTGCGCCGCAGCCTCGCGCGCGCCATTGGTGCGGGCCAGTGTCGTGCCGTCGCCCTGGTGACCGCCCATCTGCATGTAGACGACAATCTTATCCTGGGCTTGTGCTGGCCGGACGGTCTGCACCATCCCCACCACCAGCGCGGCGATGAACAAAACGGCTATCAAACCACTCAGGCGTTTCATTTCTTGCTCCTTTTTTCTAGACAAGCGATATAAGACGAAAGAATGTGAAAACTTTTCCCGGCACCCGATACTTGCCTCCTTTCAAGCCGCCAGGCGGCCTATTCCGCTGTGGGCGCTCAGTCACCCTGTTCGGGCGGAAGCACTTCCCTGGAATAGCTGGAACGCACCGGCAGGCCCCAGTGCCGGAACCGTTCCGAGAGCGCCGTCAGGTCGCCCCGTCCCAGCACCGTGTTGAGCACTACCGACGCGCCCATCACCACGCCCTGTACCAACTGCACCCAGAAGCCACTGATACCGGTTGCCACCACGCCAGCTTCCAGCGAACCGATGATGTACGAGCCAAAGAAGGTGCCCACGATGGACCCGACACCGCCAGCGATGGACGTGCCGCCGATGAAGACGGCGGCCATCACCGGCAACAGCATCCCCTGCCCCTGCGTCGGGTAGAAGACGCGCATCTCCATGGTGAGGATGACTCCGGCGAACGCGGCGATGACGCCCATCATGGTGAAAAGCTGTATGCGCGTCGCCTCCACATTGATGCCCATCACCCGCGCTACGTTGGGGTTGTCGCCGATGAACATGACGGCTTCGCCGAACTTGTGCCGGTTGAGGATGAACCACAGGAAGACAGCGAGCGCCAAGGCCCATAGTGCCTGAGTGGGAATGCCAATACGACCCCGTTCTGGGTTGGGGATGATGCCGTATATGCGTCCAGTCAGTACCTGGTGAACCGTATTCTCCTCGATAGTCTTCAGCGCCGCTTGCAACCCGCCGGCCAGCAGCACAGTGACGCCATACCAGAAGAACTGCGCGGCCAGCGTCGCCATGATGGAGGGCACACCGACCCTGGCCACCAGGATGCCGTTGATATAGCCCACGAAGCCACCAGCCACCAGCGCCAGACCCAGCGCCAGCAGGGTCGCCAGCGATCCATCAAGGTGCTCACCGAACGTCCTGAAGCTCCAGGTGAAAACGTACCCGGAGAACGCCACCACCGCCGGAAAGCTCAGATCGATCTCGCCCGCGGTGATGACGAACGTGAGTCCCAGGCCGAGAATCAATGGCGGAGAGACCGTCTGCAGGAACGACATGTAGATCCGCCATTTCAGGAAGACGTCAGGGGCTGTGATGATGAAAACGACAATCAGCAGGACGAATACCACCGCCACGGGCAGACCTTCGATCTTGCCCAGGAAGCGGATGAAGGAGCGTAGTTTCTTCATCATTCGCGTCTGTCTTTCAAACCGTGTGCATATGAGAGCAGGAACTCATCCACATCCTTCAAAGACACGTTTTCTTTGCGCAGGTCGCCCACGATCTCCCCGCGATCCAGCACCACGAAGCGATCGGCGACTTCGTACACATCCTGAATGGCATGCGAGATATAGATGCAGGCTTTGCCCCCTTCCTTGATCCGATGCACGAAGTTGATCACCTTGCGCACTTCTTTGAGTGAAAGGGCCACCGTCGGCTCGTCCAGGACGATCAGCTCCGCCTCAAAGTACATGGCCCGCCCAATGGCGACGCCCTGCCGCTCGCCGCCGGAGAGCTTGCTCACCGTCGAGTCCACGGTGATGCCCTTGCCGCGAAAGCCAATGGTATTGAGCATCACTTCCTGGGCGATGCGCTTCTCTTCCTTGACGTTGATGAAACCAAATCGGCGAGTGATCTGTCGCCCGATGAAGAAGTTGCGCCACAAAGCCTGCTTTTCGCCGAGGGATTTATCCTGGTA
>QEXY01000062.1 GCA_003130875.1 Ardenticatenia bacterium | reverse complement strand
TCCCGCGTTTCCTGCGCCGCCCGCAAGCGATCTACGAAGTTTTGCGCCATGTTTTCCTGCCAGTCCCAGGGTATCAGCCGTTGTTGGGCCAAGTATACCCCAAAAGAGTTGCGTTGTGGCGCTGCGGGCGAGGTGCGTCTAAGATCGCTCTGCACCGTTGCATTGGGGGAACTGGCTGCCTGCATTCTGCGGTTGCCAGACGCCAGGGTTGGGAACAAAACAAGGAGAACTTTAACCATGACCTTTCCGCGCGACTTTGCCTGGGGGGTTGCTACCGCCAGCTATCAGATCGAAGGGGCAGCGCTCGAAGATGGGCGCGGCGAGTGTATCTGGCACCGCTTTTCGCACACGCCGGGCACCATCGCCGACGGCTCGACGGGTGATGTGGCCTGCGATCACTATCATCGCTATCGTGAGGACGTGGCACTGATGGCCGACCTGGGCCTGAATGCCTACCGCTTTTCGGTCTCCTGGCCGCGCGTGCTTCCGACAGGCACTGGCCCCGTCAACCCCGCCGGACTGGACTTCTACGACCGGCTGGTGGACGAATTGCTGGCGCATGATATTCAGCCCTTCGTCACGCTCTATCACTGGGATTTGCCCCAGGCGTTGCAGGACAGAGGTGGCTGGGAGAACCCCGATAGCGTGGCTTGGTTCGCCGACTACGCCGCGCTGATGGCTGGGCGGCTGGGCGACCGCGTCAAACACTGGATCACACACAACGAGCCATGGGTGGTGTCTTTCATTGGCAACTATCTGGGCATTCACGCGCCCGGCAAGCGCGACCTGACCGCCGCCTACACCGTGGCGCACCACCTGCTCCTGTCGCATGGAGCGGCAGTGCCCCTCATCCGTCAGGCTGCGCCGGACGCACAGGTGGGCATCACACTGTACCTGTGTCACGTCGAGCCAGCCAGCGATTCCGAAGCCGATCGACAGGCTGCCCGACGGCACGACGGCTACGTGAATCGCTGGTTCCTGGACGCCGTGTTCAAGGGGAGCTACCCACAGGATATGGTGACCCTGGTCGAGCCGGCCTTGCAACGCATTGATCCCGCCGCCATCCGCTCTGCCGCGGTGCCGCTGGATTTCCTGGGCATCAACTACTACACCCGCATCCTGATCGCCGCGACTGAGACAGCGCCTTTCTTCGCCCAGGAAGTGCGCCCGGCGGGGTTACCCTATACGGCGATGGGTTGGGAAGTGTACCCGGAAGGGCTGCGCGCTGTGCTGGTGCGCGTGTGGCGGGAATACGGACCGCGGGCGATCTACATCACGGAGAACGGCGCGGCGTACGACGATCCCGATGTGGCCGAGGGCATCGTCGAAGACCCGCAGCGCGTCCGCTACTATCAGCTACACCTGGACGCCTGCGCCGCTGCCCTGGTCGAAGGCGTGCCATTGCGCGGCTATTTCGCCTGGAGCCTGATTGACAATTTCGAGTGGGCGGAGGGCTATCGCAAGCGGTTTGGGCTGGTGCATGTCAACTATCAGACACAGGCGCGTACGCTCAAGCGCAGCGCCCTGTTCTATCGCGATTTCATCGCCGCACAGCGCGCCGCCGACTAGCCAGCCACCCTTGATAACCTGAGCATTTTGGTTGAGCAGAGAACAGAAAAATGGCCCTGATCCTGCCTATCTTGAGTTTCTTATCGTTCTGGCTTGGTGTGACAAGCAAGAGGAGTCAGAGCTGGCGTGAAGGTTTCCTGATAGCCGCCATATGGTGGGGAATGATCGTTGTAGCAATGACAGAGGGGCTTAGCTTATTTCATGCGCTGACGCCCATTGGTTTGACGCTAGCCTGGGCGATGATTCTCTGTGCCGTATTGGGCTTGACATGGTGGCATATCGCCCTTTTTGAGCAGAGATTTCCTCCTGTGAGCAGAAACTGGCAATCATTTTCGCTGGCAGAGAGGGCGCTGATAGGCGCTGTACTGTTGATCGTTCTGGTAACACTCCTTGTCGGTGTACTGAAACCTCCATCCACCTTTGACGCCATGACCTATCATTTGAGTCGAATCATGCACTGGGCGCAGAATCAAAGCGTGGATCACTATTCCACACACATTATCAGGCAACTTTATCAAAACCCCTGGGCAGAATTCTCGATCGCCAATCTCTTGCTTCTCAGCGGGGGAGACAGGGTGGCGCACCTGGTGCAGTGGTTCAGTATGGTTGGTAGCCTGATCGGTGTGTCACTAATCGCAGAATCATTGACCGGCAAACTGTCTTCGGCGCTAAGTGCGGCTGTCGTGGCGGCGACACTGCCTGCTGGCATTCTGCAGTCTACCAGCACACAGAACGACTACGTTGAGACTCTATGGCTAGTCTGCTGTGCCTTTCTGATGCTTCGGACCAGCCAGACCTTGCCAACCATGTGGCAAGCCATCGGAATCGGTAGTAGCGCGGCTCTGGCTATCCTGACCAAGGGCACCTCATTCATCTATCTTTCCCCTTTCTTGTTGTGGTGGAGTCTGAATGGCCTGCGCAAGTGGCCTCGCAAATTGCTCATACGCTCGTGCATCGTCATTGCTGTCCTGATCGGCATCGTCAATGCTGGGCACTGGAGCCGTAACTATGCGGTGTTCGGCTCCATACTTGGGCCGACAGAAGATGATGGTGCAGATCACACCATTACGACGTACCGTAATGAAGTGTGGGGAATCTCTCCGCTGGCTTCGAACTTGTTACGAAACGTGGCATTGCACGCGGGAACTTCGCACCCTGTGGTAGAACGCGCATTGGAACGAAGTATCAACGTGCTTCATAGATGGATGGGGATTGATCCCAGCGATCCGCGCACTACGTGGCCAGGGAGAACCTTTGCCATCCCAAAACTTGCTTTTGATGAAGATCATGCGGGCAACCCTGCCCATTTGCTGCTCATACTGTGGGCCTTTGGTTCTATCTTGGGAGGCGCCGCAAGCCATCAGTCCCGGCGTCCTATTGTGCCATACACGCTGGTGGTTCTGAGCACTTTTGTCCTCTTCTGTGCGGTGTTCAAGTGGCAACCCTGGCACAGCCGCCTGCATTTACCATTCTTTGTGCTGGCAGCACCCTCTGTTGCCTGGGTTTTCAGTCGGTTGTCACACCGGCGATTGGTCTATGGCATCGAGGGGCTGTTGGCGATAGCTGCGCTAATCTGGTTGGCAAACGGACACCGCGACTTCTACAATGCGCGGCAGCTACCTCGTGGATTGCAGTACTTCGCGAGTCAGCCAGCCAAGGGGAGTGACTACTACTCTCTTGCACAGCTAATTCCGGCGATATCCTGTACACAGATCGGGTTCTATGCTTCGGGAGATTCCTGGGAG
>QEXY01000061.1 GCA_003130875.1 Ardenticatenia bacterium | reverse complement strand
CGTCTGATCAGGCATGCTCGACTGCGGGGCAGGTGGGGGCGCAAGGGGCGATGGGATCAACCCGCTCACCAGGAACACCGGCAGCAACAGAAAGGTGGCCGTTCGGATGCGCATGGCGCTCTCCTCCTCTCTGAAATACACGACCACGGTGGGTGGCACGTTCCATTTTCAAGACGCCAGATCTTCCGAGCATGTTCCCCTTAAGGGATCGGGGTATGCCCTCATTCACTCACATACTGGATAACACCATGGATCTTGATCATCGCCCAGGTGAGCAAGCAGCTATGTCACTGCTTCATGAAATCGAGACTCGGATCGCGTCGCGGTGCTGGTCCAACCTACTGCGCTGCCTGCATTCGCTCTTCCATATAGGCGCGAATTGCGGGGATGGCGGTGAGCTTCTCATAGAAGAAATTGTTGACCAGGTTGATCACCTCCTGGCGCGCTGTTTCCACCTGTGCCGCCGTGGCGTCGCGCTTCCCATATGCCGCAACGCTGTCGCGCAGGCGCAACAGGTAGCGCACGATCTCCACCTCTTTTTCGCCCTCCAGCGCACGCGTGACGGCCAGGATGAGCTCATCTGTCTGCGCGATCACGGCATCCAACGCAATGGTCGAACCCGGCGCGCTGGCTTCCTCCACCGTGCGAATCAGCGCCCACACCTGGTACAACATCGCCGCAGGTTCATCGAACAGCTCGCGCAGGTAAGCGGCTTCCTGATACCGACCGGTCAGCCGAAAGATGTTATACATGCGCTTCGCCGCCTTGCCGTAGTTGACGTCCTTGGTGAGATATTTCGCCACCTCGTGCTCCAGCTGGGCGACGTAGTGATCCAGGGCGTCTTGGCTCATGTGGCGCACCAGCTTGGAGAAGATGGGGATCGATTCAGCCTCGAGGTAGACCTCTTGGAAATAGGGGTCGAGATAGCCGTCCAACGGGGTGATTGTGCCATCGGGCGCTTCCCAGGTCACATCCAGCATGTTGCTGGCGTTGGCGACGCTGGCTCGCACCGGGTCGGCGACCACCCAATCGAGTTTGCACCAGCCCGGATCGACAGCGACCTCCTCCCAGGTGATGGTCACCGGTGTGCCGTCCGGCTGCGCGGCGACGATCTTCCCATCGCGGACCTCCTCCGGTTTCCAGGCGATCGGCGTACCCTTCTTCATCAGGCGTCCGTCTCGCATGACATCGCATGGATAGTTGCCGAACTTCACCTCGATCAGGCGATATGTCTCCCCGGCCATGGTGCTCAGCACTTTATCGCGCATCAGCCGGGAGAGAATGTGGCACGCCTCCTCGCGCGTCGCTGCCTTGATGTTGACGCGCTCGAAGTAATCGAGGTCGCCGGGGTAGGTCTGGATGCGCGACTGGGCAGCTGAACCGGAGAGCGCCAGGGCGGTCTCGACATAGGGTGGCTCGTCGGCGAACTCGACCAGGTGGCCCACCTGGCGGAAGTAAGCGAGCTCCGCGGGGTCGAAGTCCAGCATGCTGGCCTGGTGGCCGAAGACACCGCTGCTGGAATCCACCACCACCTGTCCGAGTGCGGCGCGCGAAACGGCGATGGCGGTCAGCCACTGCAACGCCTCCTCCTCGTCCATCTCGACGCCCAACCGTTGTGCCGCCTCCAGGATGCGGCGCAGATCGTCCGCCGGTGCATGGTTGTGCTGATCTTCCATCGGGATGTTCTCCTTTCAAGATGTCAAGATGCGCATGCTTGTCCGCGTTGATGCGCTCGCGACTCGGCTAACAGCTTGCGGAACAGCTCCGCCTGGAGGAGGGCGTCTTCCAGGGCGTGATGTGCCAGCCGGCGACCTCCCAGGTAACGCCGTGCCAGCTGCTGCATTGAGGTATCCCCCCACCGTCTGCCGCACATGCCCATATAGAAGGATTTTACATCCAACGGCGCATGGCCGAAAGGATTATACCCCAGAAAACGGTGGAAATAGTCGTTCACGAACATCCAGTCGAATGCGGCGTTGAAGCCGACGAAAAGGGGTGTCTTCCCTTGCGGGATGACGAATTGCAGCCAATCCGCGAAGCGTGCCATCGCCTCGGCGGGTGGCACTCCCTCGGCCGCCAGACGTTCCAGGGACAGCTGGTGCACCTGGGTGGCCTCTGGCACGGCGGCGGTGTTCAGAGGGCGCAGCTCGATGTAGAAGCGCTGGGCAGGGTCAAAGACTAAACAAGCACCGATGGCGAGGAGAGAGTATAAAGAGGGCGCGGGTCCGGATGTCTCCACATCGACGGAGACATAGCATTCCGCGTCTGGACATAATTCCATACATCAGAGGCGGATGGTGCGCTGATGCAACAATACTGCGGCGACGATGCCGGCGACGGAGAGCATCGAAAGCGAGCCGGCGGCCGCTCCGATGAGCATCCACCGACGACGCAAAGCGGCGATCCGGCTCTCCCTTTCAGCTGCCAGGCGTTGACTTGCCGCTGCCAGCAAGCTTTCCTTGAGACGCGCTTGGAAGTCTGCCCGGGGCGATACAGGCACCAAGGCATCGTGCAGCCGTTCCGTCAGCCGCTGCAAGCTGGCGACATCGACCCTTTCAGTATAAGGAAGATGGTCTCCCTCTCCATCATCCGCAAAAAGCATCAAGATCAAAAGGTTTATGCGAGTTTGAATGTTCCTGATCAGCTCTCGCAAAATGGTCTTCATCGGTTGTCCTCTCGTATGCCCAAATGCTATTGTTGAAGGTTTCACAAATGCCATGGCATTACGAACTGCCCTGGTCATGGTCTGTCGCCCCGCCTGTGGTCTGACAACCCCTCCCCCCGCTCGGATGTCTCTTCAAGCATCTCACGCAGGGAGAGCAGCGTGCGATAGTACAACGACTTGATCGCACCCTCGCTGCGCCCCATAATCTGCCCGATCTCAAAGTTCGAGAGCCCTTCGACGAACTTCAGGATGAGCAGCTGCTGGCGATCCTCGGGCAACCGGCGCACTGCGGCGAGCAGGCGTTCCTTCTCATCCACACGCTCACTCAGCTGGTGGGGCTCTTCCACATGCTCGAGCGGCGTGTGCAATATCGCTTCCTCCAATGAGACCAGCTGGTGGCGCTGGCGGTCACGGTGCCAGTTGACCACCAGGTTGTGCGCGATGCGATATAACCATGCGGAAAAAGGTGCCCCGCGCGGCGTGTATTCCGCAATGTGATGGAGAGCGCGGTAAAACGTGCGCGCGGTCAGATCTTCCGCATCGTAATGGTTGCCCACCCGATAGTATATGTAATTGTAAATCTTCCCGAAATAGCGTTCGTACAAGAGGCCAAACGCTTCCGGGTCGCTTCGGGCGCGCTCAATGAGCGCATATTCATCCATGGCTGTGGGCTGCTCGTCCGGCAGACCGCTCCCGCGCCTCATGCAATAAAACACCAAAAGGGCTGGATCGTTGCGTTATGACATGATAAGGGTGATCCGTTGGCGGGGCAAGCCACTCAACGCAATCTCGCAGGACGCCCGCCGGGTGGTGGCCCATCACGCTGGCATCATCACGACATCGGCGCCATCGGCAGCCTGGCTGATGTAAACCGCCGGGATGCGCCGTGTGCGCGCCTGGTACGCCGCTGCCACCCGTGCCGCGAATTCCTGTGCCGCCTCAGCTTGCACGAGCGCCACGGCACATCCTCCAAAGCCGGCCCCGGTCATGCGGGCGCCGTAGCATGCCGGTTGCTCCAGGGCACATTCCACCATCACGTCCAGCTCCTGGCTGGACACCTCGAAGTCGTCGCGCAAGCTGGCGTGACTCGCTTGCATGAGCATCCCCAGCTGCACGGCATCGCCGCGCTGCATCGCCTCGCACGCCTGCAGCGTGCGCGCGTTCTCTGTGATGACGTGGCGGGCGCGCCGCCGTGTGACTTCGTCCAGGCCATCCGCTTTGCTGGCGAACGCATCCGGGGTGACATCACGCAGCGCGGGAACACCAAAGTAACGTGCTGCTGCTTCACATTGGGCACGTCGTTCGTTGTAGGCCGAATCGGCCAAGCCACGCCGCGTCGCCGTGTCCATAATGACCACGGCGGTGGCGGGTGGCAGGGGCACCAGCGTGCCCTCCAGCGAGCGACAGTCGAGCAACAGGGCATGGCCGATCTTGCCGCACGCCGAGATCATCTGATCCATAATGCCGCAGTTGACCCCCACCCACTGGTTTTCCGCGCGCTGGCACAGGAGTGCCACCTCCTTGGGTTTCCACTCCCAGCCCGACACTGCGGCAAATGCGCGCGCCACTGCCATCTCCAACGCCGCTGATGAGGACAGCCCTGCCCCAATGGGCACATCCCCGCTGAGCACGCCCCGCCATCCGTGCAGCGGATACCCTGCCTCCTGAAGTGCCCATGCCACGCCTTTGAGGTACTCCGCCCAGCCGCTGGCTGTGCGGCGCAGGTCGTTCAGCGCGAACTCGGTCGAGCCGTCGAAGTCGAGCGAATAGGCCGACACATACGGCCCGGCCAGGGGGCTCAGCGCGATCCATACCGCCCGGTCGATCGCCATAGGGAGCACAAAGCCGTCGTTGTAATCGGTGTGCTCGCCGATCAGGTTCACCCGGCCCGGGGCGCGCACCACATACCAGGGCGGTGTCCCAAACCGCTGGCGGAATGCCTCCATCACACGGCTGAGCAGATCCATAGTGCTTCTCTCAACCCGCTTTATAATGTGCGTCCGACAGGGCGCGCAGGCGCTCAGCAGCCTGTTCCGCCGTCAGGTCACGTTGTGCCTCGGCCAGCATCTCATAGCCCACCATGAATTTCCGCACAGTCGCCGAGCGCAACAGCGGCGGGTAGAAATGGGCATGGAGCTGCCAGTGGGTGCACGCTTCCGTGCCGCAAGGAGCGCCGTGCCATCCCATCGAGTAAGGAAATGAGACCTGGAAGAGGTTGTCGTAGCGGGTGAGCAGGCGTTTGAGAACGTCTGCCAGGGCATCGCGCTCTGCCTCGTCCAGCATGGGCAGGTGCAGGACGTGGCGCTTGGGCAGCAGCAGCGTCTCAAACGGCCAGACCGCCCAGAAAGGCACCACCGCCAGCCAGTGCGCGTTCTCCACCACTACCCGCACGCGCTCCTCCTGTTCCACCGCTACGTAGTCGAGCAACAGTGGCGTGCCATGTGCGGCGAAGTAGGCAGCTTGCTGACGGTCTTCCTTGGCCGGCTCGTTGGGCAACGCACTGCCTGCCCAAATCTGCCCGTGTGGATGGAGATTGGAACAGCCCATCATCTCGCCCTTGTTCTCGAAGACTTGCACCCAGCGGTAGAGGTTCCCCAGCTCGGTCACCTGGGATGCCCACACGTCCACCACCGCGCGAATCTCCGCCAGACTCATCTCGGCCAACGTCAGGTCGTGGCGCGGGGAGAAACACACCACACGGCACGTGCCACGTTCCCCTTCGGCGACCAGCAGGGGATGGGGAGCGGAGCGCTGAAGCGAAACCTCGGGCAACAGGGCCGGAAAGTCATTGGTGAAGACGAAGGTGCCGGTATAGTCGGGATTGCGCACACCGCCCGCCCGCGCATTACCCGGACACAAGTAGCAATCCGGATCATAACGTGGGCGTCCTGCCTCAGCGACGCGCTCCACCTGTCCCATCCACGGACGTTGCGTGCGCTGGGGGGAGACAAGCACCCACTCGCCGGTGAGCGCGTTATAGCGCCGATGCGGCTGTGCATAAAGCTGGGCTTCGAGCCCGCTGGCCATATGTCCTCTCGCTTGTTCCGTGGTCTCGCCTCTCCCCATATTGTCAGGACACCACTGTGGTGCCGCCTTGCTCAGGTGATTTCCAGGATGGCCGGCCTGGGAATGGGTGCTTTGTCACCCGGCAGGGTGACCGGGATGACAGGCCAACCGGGTATTTCGGTGAGCACCTCATTGCCGTCCGGACCGACCAGGATGGTGTCCTCGGATTTTGTGCCAGTGATCGACGGGTTCCAGGCATACACCTGGCCGATCGCGACGGTATCGCTTCGGCCGGGCAGACCGATGGCTTCGCGCGCCTCGTAACCGGCCGGGCCGCCCTGGTGATGCAACCGCCACTCGTTGGGGAAGCCGACCTCGGCATAGGCGGCGCGACCGCGTTCGAACACTTCACCCAGCGTGCGGCCGGGCCGTGTCGCCGCGATGAAGGCGGCATCCACATACGCCACCGCTTCCATTTTGCGGCGCAGCTCATCGGGCAGGCGCCCGAAATGCACCAGGCGCGTGCATGAGCACACCAGGCCGTGTCGCCGGCCGCATGCCACCAGCATCGCATAGCGCTCCAGGCGACGCGCCGTGGGCAGGGGATGGCGGAAATTGAAGATGCGCTCATCGGTGGCGATCAGGTTGACGATGCACTGCACGCCGCGCCGTTCCATCTCGTGCGCCAGCAGGGCCGCGATCTCGTACTCACTCTGCCCCGGTCGCACCGCGCGGATGGCCTGGTCCATCGCTTCCGCCTGCAGGCGGGCGAGGGCACGGAAACGTTCCTGCTCCTCCGGCAACAGGTTGGTGCGCAGGCGCGCGATTTGCGCCGCCAGGTTGGTCGCACCTGGCAGAGGCACATCAGCGCCCACCTTGAAGCCGCGCGTCAGCTCGGCGATCTCATCGTGCGCTTCGTGCCACGGGGTGACGCGGAACTCCCATCCCTGATCGGCCAGGTGTTCTTCCTGCTCCAAACGGGGTGCCTCGATGTTGTTGGTGACCAGATAGCGCCCCTTGGGTGTGATCACCAGGGTCGCTTCGCCCTCGCTGGCGGCAGTGTTGACGTAGGAAGCGGCGCCGCACGTCGCCCAGGCGAAGCTGCTCACGCGCCGCAACACCAGCGCATCCAATCCGGCCGCCGCCAGCATCTCCTGGATCAGCTGCTGCTTGCGCTCGAACTCACCCACTTCATGCCTCCTCGGCGTTGTGGTAGTACACGTCCCAGCCCAGATACTTGCTGAATGCCTCGTTGACCGACCACGCTACCTGGGACAGGTTGACAGCCGCGTGATGCTCAAACCCGTTGTCGCAGATGTAGCGCAGCAGCTTCTGGAAGTTCTTCACGCGCACCACACCCACACCGCCGAACGTGCGCAAGGGATCTTCGGTCACCTCACCCTCGCCGACGTAGGCCAGGATACGGCCGTTGAAGTCATCCGTCGAGACGCGGCAGAAGGTGAAGGGTTCCGCCTTGATGCGCCCCACGATCGTGCCATAGGTGTTCTCATTGCCGACCGTGCCGCCGATGATCGCCTGATAATCCATCACCGGGATGTCCTCCGGCGGGATCTCCTTGCCTTCCGAAGGACTGACGAAGATATCGATGGGCAGGTTGGAACAGTGGAAGATCACTCCCTTGTCGGGATCATCGCCGTAGTTGTTGTTCCAGTCGATGAGCGCGCTGGGCTTGCCGCTGGCCAGCACCAACGCATACATACCGATCACCCCGGCGATGTCGGTCTCGCACGCGGACGGCTTCAGTGCATTGCTCATAATGCTCATCAGCGTGCAGGGCACCACCCCGTAGTACTCCTCCAGCGCCGTCCAGCACTGGATGGCAGTGGCGACCAGTTGCTGCTCCGCCACCCACTCGTCGAGCACGACGCCGAATTGGGCCATCTTGACGATGGCGGCATCCGGCACCCCCTTGGTCGAGACGTAGTTGCGGATCTGATCGATCTTTGCCTTCAGGCGTGCATCGCCCGGCTTGACGCGCTCCGCACGGCCGATGATCTCGGAGAGGTCGAGGGTCTCGACGGAGATGCCGGCGCGTTCCAGCAGCTTCTCGCTGAAGCGCACCGTGTTGAAAGCGGCAGGTCGGGCACCCACCACGCCCACGCGGATGTTGCGCAGACCGCGCACCACCCGACACACGCTCACAAAGCGGCGCAGATCGGTGCGGAAGCTCTCGCTCTCCGGATCGACCGTGTGCAATCGGGTCAAGCTGTACTTGATGCCGTACTGGCGCAGATTGTTGCACACCGACATCTTGCCGCAGAACGAATCGCGTCGGTCGGCGACGGTCATCTTGTCCGCATCATCCGGAAAGGCGTGCACCAGCACAGGCACGTCCAGGCCAGACCAACGCAGGGCATTGGCCACTGCGCGCTCGTCGCCGAAGTTGGGCAGGGTCACCAATACGCCATCGATGCGATCGCGATGCTGCTTGAACAGATCGGCGCACTTGCGCGCATCGCTCAAGCTCTCCACACTGCCGAAGGGGGTCTCCTCGGGGGTCAGGGCAACTGCCTCGATCCCCTCCTCGGCGAAGACCTTGAGGATGGTACGCCGTCCGCTCTCGCACAAGTGGTCGGGGAAGAAACCACGGTTTCCGACAATGACGCCAAGCACTGGTTTGTTCATCTTCTAAACTCCTTCCGTACTCCTTTGTGCATATTTTTCAGCAGGATGGTCCTGCAAGCTGAACTGTGGAGATGTGAACACAGGACACTTGCCGAGCGAGATGCGCTACGTGCTATTCATCCAGGGGCGAGATTATCCCACGCTCGTCCGCATTGTATACCATTTGGGCGCAGGATGCACATGCATGCTGAATCCGCAGCGGGGCCACGTCTCAAAGAGAGTCCAGTCTAGCAAATCTTCATATCCAATCATATCCTACCAAAGCGATGAGGAGAGGATGGGTCTCTCCTCACTGCGCTTCCTTTTAGGTAGGTTTCTGGCTCGAGACGGTATTGTTGCACCACCCCCACTCTTGCTGCCTTATCCAAGCTGCGACTGCGAAGGAACGGAACTTACACCGCCGAGACCGCAGAGCACGTAGATACTGCTTCATATTCTCTGTGTGCTCTGCAGTGAGACAAGCCGCTTGCTGACGCGCGCAGCTCAATTGGATGAAAAAACCTACCCACGAAAGACTACCCACTCACTCCGTAATCTATCCTCCTACGAGTTTATCCCTGGTGACACTATCTGATACTCAATTCGGCTTGGCAAACCCACCCGTTGCGATGCATCCAGGATCCCTAGTGCGACCAGATTCCCCGCGGCGTCATCGTCCAGGACCACCCCCGGCATATGCTCCTCGCTTTATATCACGAGTGCATCCGCAAGGATGATTGTCAGAGTGCCAGTCTGAATGTCATAATGTGACCTTCATTGCTCATCCACCAACTTTGGCCCAAGCACAACACGCTGCATGGCGACACCCACACTCTCAAAACACTAGCATCCTATTCACCCTTTCATAATTATGATGAGCGACTTCGTATCCATGCCCTATTTCCCTCCATATGCTGCATCCAGTCAGCGCTCGCCATGGAATAAACAGGCCAGACACCTAGCGCACTTCAAACTCCAGCGTGCGATCCAGCTTGTCGTCCAGATACAGGTCAACCTTATACTTCCCCACCGGCCAGGGTTGGTCATTGCTCAAGCTGAAGGTGAATACATTCTGACCACCCGCCGTCGTCTCAGCTTGATCAATCAGCACATTGGGCTGCTCACCCTCAACCTCCACCGCCGTCCAGACCGCCTTCAGCTTTGTATCCTCCGGTGCGTTGCTCAGATTGACAATGCAGTAAAACGTCTGATCCGGGGCAAATGCCACGGTCTCTTGGGTTCCATCTTTGTCTGTCGTCAGTTTGGCGCCGGCGATCTTGGCCGTGCTGAAGCTGAAGTTACACGCCAGAGCGACCAGCATCATCACCACGACGGCGATCAAAATCTGTAACCTGGCTCTTTTCACCTCTATCTCCTGTTTTCTTTGTTGAGAAATTGGGGATTGACTCTCTGCGCCATCCGGGAGGGATTCTGGACAAAGAGAAACTGCGAGCCATTCTGGAATATCATTCGAAGAATGTCAAATTTGGGTGTTTTCTCGCGGGGTATGTTGAAAGAGTCCTGGGAGCCTCTTGGAAAGCAGCACGTTGACGCCCCCCCTTTTCGCACTATAATAACCCAAGTTGCTACCAAAGGAAAGTTGAGACTACAGGCCGGCATAAGAAGTGTGACTTTTCGCTCCAACCTGTGGATGGTCACCACGGAAAGCGAGTGACGCGAAATGGCAACAGTATAATCCGAGCCGCGACCGTAAGGGAGCGGTATGGGCGACCAGCCGATCGCCCCCGACTACGCGCGCGGCTCGGATTGAGACAAACCTTGTCTTAAAATGAAATGTACCCAGTCAAAGGTGGCAACTTGAGTTATAATAACCTCAAAATGATCTATGGCCATCTGGATTGTTTACAAAGGTTAATGGGTGCATTCTGATTCGCTGAGGGTCACTTGTCGCAGGTAGGAGAGATTACCAAGATGCCGACAAAAAGGGCTATCGCAACTGGTCTCTTGTGTCTGATCGTGGTGTTTCTGTCGGCGGCACCGGTTGTTGCAGGATCACCCGATCAAACAGGGCAGACTTACATTGTCCAGGACGGTGATACCCTTTCGGACATCGCGTTGCGCTTTGGGGTCACCGTCGAAGCGCTCATCAGCGCCAACCAGATCCAAGATCCAGACCTGATTCAGGTTGGGCAAAAGCTCCTCATACCCATACTGGAAGTCGAGAAGGAAATCGCTCCGACCCCTTCCGGCGATCAAACCGATGCTCAGACGACACAAGCACCCTCCACGTATCAGCCACAGGTGTATATCGTCCAGCCAGGCGATACGTTATACAGCATTGCGATGCGCCTCGGGGTCACCGTCGAGGAGCTCATCGAAGCGAATCGCCTCAGCGACCCCAACTATCTGCGGGTAGGACAGGAGCTGCGCATTCCTGGCCTCGAGTTGCCGACGTCTTATCCTCACCCGTTTCATCAGGTCCAGATTGGGCCTCTGCCCGTTGCGCAGGGACAGACACTTGTGGTGCACGTGACTCTGCGGGAGCCAGCCGCGTTGTCTGGAGAATTCGACGGTCGCGCGCTCCACTTCGTCACCACCGGACAGGGAGGCTGGACCCTAGTTGGCATTCACGCATTGCAATCCATCGGGGTGTACCCCCTGACCGTGCGTGCGCGATCGCGCGGTGGCGAAGAAGTGACGCTGACGCTCCCCGTACGCGTCCGGTCCGGAGGATATGCCACTGAGGATATCCTCCTGCCTGCTGATCGTCGTGCGCTGCTTGACCCGGAGCTGGTCGCGGCAGAAGAAGCGCGTATGAAGGCGGTCTGGGCTCAGCTGAGTCCCTATCCTCTCTGGGAAGGACCTTTCAGGACGCCATTGCAAGAAGAGCGGATCACCTCGCCCTTCGGCACGCGCCGTTCCTACAACGGGGGACCGGTCAGCGGATTCCATACTGGCATCGACTTGGGAGGAGAAGAGGGCACTCCGGTATATGCGCCGGCACGGGGACGCATCGCGTTGTCGGAGGCACTCACGGTGCGCGGCAATGTGGTGGTGATCGACCATGGATTCGGCGTCTTCAGCGGTTTCTTCCACCTCGCGCAATCGCTGGTGCAGTCTGGTCAGATGGTGGAGGCAGGTGATCTGATCGGTTATGTCGGCAACACGGGTCTGTCGAGCGGAGCACATTTGCACTGGGAGATGCGCGTCTTTGGGATCGCGGTGGATCCTTTGCAGTGGACTGAAGTGGCCTTCCCGACCGGGGTTTTTTGACACGCTGTCATAACCGTTGGAACACGCAACACATGGAAGCACGTTAAAGGCCCGCCCCTTTCGCAACTTCCGGGTTCCCCGACGCTTTTCACTGCCGAGCACGCAGGGCATCACAAGGGATTAGGAAAAACTTCTGCGGTCTCTTTGTCCTCTAGTTGGTACGGGCAACCGGCAGATCGCCTGTACTGGGATTGGAGGTGAGAGAAGTTCCCACCCCAGCCTGATCCCATGTTGTGGAAGGGCGCGGATCCCCCTTGCATCACGCGACTACTGTCCACGCCGCGTCAGGG
>QEXY01000060.1 GCA_003130875.1 Ardenticatenia bacterium | reverse complement strand
GTGGAGGTCACCACGGAAAGCGAGTGACGCGAAATGGCAACTGCATAATCCGAGCCGCGACCGTCAGGGAGCGGTATCATCGCCGCTTACTTACGCGCGCGGCTCGGATTGAGACAAACCTTGTCTCAAAATGAAATGTACCCAGTCAAAGGTGGCAACTTGAGTTATTATAAGCGCGCAGCGATATTATGGAAAACCAGCCCGGTGTGCGGGGGTGCATGGCGTTTGGAGAGATGGAAACGGAAAACCCTTTTACCCGCCGATGCAGATCGCAGGGGGATGCAGAGTTTTTCCGGTTCTCTGCCCTCCCGGCGCGCTCTGCAGATAATAAGGCAAAGTATCGCTGGCTCACGTACGCGGGGTGATTTTACTTGTGTGCGCTGCTCTCACATGAGAACGGAGATGCCACGTCCCGAACAGCACGATGACTAGCGCAACGAGTCCCCATATGCCCGGCCAGTCAGAACCAGCCAAGACCGAGGCAGCGGAGTTATTTTCTGAGGGAGGCGCTGCCGACCAGGTGAGGAGCAGCGCGACCAGAGCGTGGATGTCTGCATCGCGCAAAGGACCTCCTTCGGACTGCGACCACGCGCGCATCGCTGTCCCGTACACGCCCTTGGTGATGGTATGCTGCACATACAGGTCGGCACGGCTGACCGGCCAGGCATTGGCCAGACGCGGTGCCAGGTAGCCGATGCCGTCCTCGCCGTGACAGCGTCGACAGTGCAGCCGGTACAGCGACTCACCCCACACAGCATCTCCCTCGATAGCGGGCACTACAGGCGGCCGAATCGGCTGCAACATTTGAGGGTCGGGTGTTGGCGGTGCCAGCACCTCGGCAGGCAGCGCCGGTTGGCTGCCCAACCGCTCCCACGCTATGATGTAGAATACGATCGCAGCAATTTCGCGATTGTTCAGCGGTCCGCCTTTGTTGCGCGAGAAGGGTTTCATCTGGGTGGAGGTCTTGCCATTCTGAATGACGTGAAGAAGATCCGCTTCCCGTTTGCCACGCCCCTGGCGCGTCTCACCGTAGCTTTGATGGCAACGATGGCAATACTGAGTGTAAAGCCATGCCCCATAGGCCAGTTGGTTGCCCTGCGCGATCGATTTGATACGCGCGTCCATCACCGCGCGCGCAAAGGCAGGGGTGGGAGTAGGCAGTGCCTGTGCGGACTGGCGGGTGGAAATGGGAGCGGGTGTGGCCGTTGGCTGCGGCGGTAGCTCCACCGTGACAGGCGAGCGACCCTGCTCCTCCCAAGCCATGATATAGGCAACTAAGGCTCTGATCTCCCTGGAGGTCAAAGGGCCACCATAGCGACGATCCCAGCGTATCTCACACCCCTCCGCCTCGATCTCGCGGGCCAGCGTGTCGCGCGCCTTGGAACGTCCCACCCGTTCCCGATCGTATGCTCCGTGGCAGCGCACGCAGTTGCCCTCGTACAACCAGGCACCGTAGACCACCGGGTCGGCGAAGGCCGACTGTGGCCCTTCCTGAGCCATGGCAGCGGACGCGAGCGCTATGCACCCGACGAGCAGCGCCACACCCAGGAGCAGCGTTTCATCCTTCCATCTCATAGGGCGACCTAACCCGTCCTAATGCAACGAGAGCAGAAAGGCGGTCAGCATGTCCAGCTGTTCTTCGCTGAGAATACCGCCACACATGTTTTCGCGCGCAATCTCTTCAAATCCTTGCACAAAATAGGCGTTTGGGATCAGGATCGACTCGCGCAGATACTGGTCCGCGTTGGTGTCCGCTTTGCGCGTGGCAGCCAACGCTCCAACACGGCTGAGATCCGGTCCGATGGCACCATCGCTCAGCCCTGCAACCGTGTGACAGCGACCACAGCCTGCTGTGACGAAGACTTCTTGTCCCTGCGCGATGATCTGTGGGTCGTCCAGGCGGACTCGAGGTATTTCCAGGGTGAGCAACGTCACTTCGCCGAGCGCTGTGGCGCGCCAGTTGAGCACGAAGGCGGTCAGAGCGCGGATTTGATCGGGGCGAAGAGCGCCTCCGAACGCCTGCGACCAGGCCGGCATCACCACAACCCCGTCGCCGGCATACAAGGGGCGTGTCGCGACCACCCGGCCCAACGCGATCGTGGCGCTCACATATTCCTCTAAAGTGCCCGCCCAACCGACTTCCTGCAGTCTCTGGGTGAAGAAGTGCCGCTCATTTAAGGCCGGACCCAGCTGACCAACCCCCTGGCCATCCGCACCATGGCAGGTGCGACAATGCTGGTCATAGAGGCCAGCGCCGACCTCGACCGCGCATGCCTGTTGCGCCGTCGCCTCGCGCGCCATCCGCTCCTCCTCGACCGAGGCAGCGTAGAGGAGCAACCCCAGGGTGATAATGACAGCCAGCAATCCTAGCCTCAGCTCAACAGTGCGGTGCATAACGGTGCTCTCCGTGGTTGATGACACGGCTAATGAGATGGAGTGGACAGTGGACTGTCCCAAGAGGAAGGTATGGGAGAGACAGCAGGTGACGCAAAACTCGAAGTGTCGCCATTGCGCCAACGATGTATGTAGAGGACGCGTTCATAGGCCGAGTCCTCTCCAGATGTCCCGATGCGCAGGGTAATGCGCTTTAAGTCACGCTGCCGCTCCTCGATGAGCAACACTGCCCATGCATCAGGCAGGTCGCCGCGCGCCGCAGCGGCGTTGATACGCTCTTCCAGTGCGGTCCACGCGCGGGCCAATGTTGGTGGCAGCGTGCCGGGGTCCGTGCGGTTGAAGAAGTACGCGCCCACCACCAGGTCGTCGTAGGGGATGGTATGCAAGATGCCGACGCCCTCTTCGGGTGCCCAATCCTGCCCGATGCGCACCACTGTGGGCATCTCAATCCCATAGTAATGCGTGCCCATATAAGTGAACACCCCCATTGCCAAAATGAAGAGGGTGCCAAGCAGCAAAGCCAGCGGTCGGTGACGCACCAGACGGCGCGGATTACGGTCCAGATAGGGCAGTGCGAACAGCAGGAGAAAGATGCCGATCGGCACCCACACCCCCATCAGCTGCTTATCGCCTAGCTTGAGCAGGCCCTGCACCCACAAGAAGAACCACGGTGCCTCGGTATGGAGTGGTGTGTGCTGCGGGTCGGCGTGGTGTTCGAGCGGGGCATCGTACACGAACAGGCAGATCGCGATCACGCTACACAACGCGATGCTGGCAAGTGCCATTTCGTGGAACAATACATCGGGGATGAAAGGCACGCGCTGTCGAGCTTCCTCGCGAATCGGGGCAGGCAGGTCCCCCTCCTCAAGAGGAGGGGGCAACGAAATGTTGTGCAATCGTGCTACGCGATAATAATGGACTCCGAGCACCAGGATGGCCAGGAAAGGCAGCAGCACGACGTGGGCCAGGTAGAAGCGCAACAGTCCGGCCTCGCCGATCTCCGGAGCGCCACGCAGAATGAGATTGACCTCGCGTCCAATGAGTGGCACCGCCTCGGCCATACTGGTGCCGATGGTGATCGCCCAATAGGCCAGCTGGTCCCAGGGCAACAAATAGCCGCTGAACCCCAGTCCTAGTGTGATCACCAGCAATGCCACACCCGTGACCCAGGTGAGGCGTCGTACCCCTTTGTAAGAGGCCGTGACGAAGGTGCGCACCATATGCAGCAGGACACAGACGATCATCGCCTCCGCGGCGAAACGGTGTATGTCGCGCATAAGAGCCCCGAGAGGCACCGAACTTGTCAAGTGTTGGATGGACAGATAGGCTTTTTCCGGGGTCGGCACATAGTACACCATCAAAAAAAGCCCTGTGACTATCTCGAGGAAGAAGAAGAACACAGTGAAATAACCCAGCCGGAAGGTGTAGGTGAACGGGGTGCTCCCTTTGAGATAATAGCGCGGCCGCATATGTAACAGGAAGCTGAGCACGTGGGCGAGGAGGCGCGGACTGGGGTGACGCGTAGGAGGCTCGTCCTGGAGGATGGCCCGTAACTCCTGAAAGTTGATCCCGGCGAACGAAAGGTGCTTTAGCGCATACCATCCATCGTGCAGATGAGAAAGGAAAAGAGGCAATAATTTCCAGCTACGCATGCTAGGTTGCACTCGCGCTTCCGAGGATGGCGAAGCTGGTATCGACATAGACTTGTGCGTCGTCCGGATAGAGGAAACGTAGCTCGTCCGAGGCGCTCGTCTCGAGTACGGGCAGCGCAGCCCCTGTGCGGCGGTCGGTCGCGGCCAGAACCTCTCCCTTGGCGTTGACGATCTGCACGACGAAACGGTCGAGTGCGCGCGGCGCCGGACCTTTGAGACGCTGACCTTGGGTGTCAAACACCGAACCATGGCACGGGCACACGAAGTGCGCCTGTTCAGCGTTCCAGTTACACAGACAATCAAGGTGCGTGCAGGTACTGTGCAATGCCAGCAAGCCCTGGTCGGCGTGCACCAGCCAGAATCGACCCTGAGGATAGGCGATGGGCGCACTGCCGGGGGTCGGCAGGTCGCTCAATCGTCCAACGGTGATCAGCCCGCCGAAGGAACCGGCACGCGCGCGGGGCAAGAGATAGCGAACCATGAAGCGCAAGAAACTCAGGGTCAGCAGGCCAGACAAGGCGAACCAGAGATAGTGCAACACTTCGCGCCGCGTCAGCGGCGCATGGGAGGGTTCTAATTTCGAATCATGCGTCCGTATATCTGTCATCTCGTTGCTCTTCCATATCCCTGCGCAGAGATCCGATGCTTAATTCTACAGTGAAGGAGCTAACAAGATGTTTCCGGCAAGCTAATAACGCGTTAAAAATGGCGCCACGATAATAGGGAAGGGATATCCAAGATTGCGAATTTCACATTACGAATGGGATTCATTAGAGAGGCGAAGATTTTGACTCTTTGCCCGGGATGGGAGAGGCAGTTCTGTCACAGAGGTTCTTTCCAAGGTTCCTCGAGTGCAAAGTGCACCGCCGACGTATCGGCACGATTGCATCCCTCCGCGGAGTCGTGTAGACTGGGGGCAACGTCATATCTGGTGCGTGGAACGAGCTCATTTTCTGAAGCCTTGATGGAGGTGCTCTATGGAATTCTCTCAGCTGATTCGAGCCCGTTACAGCGTGCGTGCCTATAAACCCGACCCGGTGCCGGAGGAAGCGCTACAACAAGTCCTGGAAGCGGCCCAGCTGGCACCCAGCGCGGCCAACCGACAACCCTTCCGCCTGATCGTCGTGCACACTCGCGGACGCGAGCAGGAGCTGCAGCGCATCTACCCACGCCAGTGGTTCACCCAAGCACCCCTGATCATCTGCCTCTGCCTGGTGCCCAAGGAAGCCTGGGTGCGCGAGGACCGACGCAGCTATTGCGACGTGGATGGTGCCATCGCTTTCGACCACCTGGTGCTGGCCGCTGCCAATCTGGGGTTGGGCACATGCTGGATCGCCCACTTCGATGTGCATGCGGCGCGCGAAATCCTGCGCGTGCCCCCGGATATGGAGCCGTTCCTCTTCACCCCGTTGGGTTATCCGGCCGACCAGCCCACCCCGAAGAAGCGCCGGCCGCTCAGCGACCTGGTGCGCTATGAGCACTGGTGAGCCCATCCGCCCGGCACAGGAGGCATGAGATACAATGCTACGGTTCGACATTGGCCGCTTAGACCAGCAATTCGGCGCATGGCGCCTCCAGCAGACGCTCGCCGATATGGCGGCGCAGGACATCATAGCACGCATCTGGGCACGCGACCATACCGTGTGGAAATCCGAAGACCGCGAGATCAGCAACCGGCTGGGCTGGTTGCACAGCCCGGATGAAATGGTGCCCCATCTGGCCGAGCTGGAGCATTTCGTCCAGCAGCTGCGCGACGAGGGTTTCACCCATGCCGTGCTGTTGGGCATGGGGGGCTCCAGCCTGGCACCGGAGATGTTCCGCAACGTGTTCGGCGTGCGCGCGGGCTTCCTTGACCTCATCGTGCTCGACAGCACCGACCCCGGCGCCGTGCTGGACGTCCAACGCACGGTGGATCTCGGGCGCACCCTGTTCGTGGTCTCCACGAAATCGGGCAGCACGGTGGAGACCCTCTCGGCGTTCAAATATTTCTACAACCAGGTGGCTGCCATCTCGGGGAACGGCAAGGGGGTAGGACGTCATTTCATCGCGATCACCGACCCGGCTTCGCCCCTGGCGGAGCTGGCAGCACGCTACCAGTTCCGCGCCACGTTCCTCAACAATCCGGACATCGGTGGGCGTTACTCTGCCCTCTCCTACTTCGGCCTGGTGCCGGCGGCGCTGATTGGCTTGGACATCTCACTGGTGCTGGCGCGCGGCAAAGAGATGGCCGAGGCATGTGGTCCGCAGATCGCCCTGCAGGACAACCCCGGCGCCCAGCTGGGGGCGGTCATCGGGTGCGCTGCGCTGGCGGGACGTGATAAGCTGACCTTTGTGATCTCCCCTCCGCTGGCCAGCTTCGGCGACTGGGTGGAACAGCTGATTGCTGAGAGCACCGGCAAGGAGGGCAGGGGCATTCTGCCCGTGGTGAGAGAGCCGCTGGGGGCAGCACACCTGTACACCCACGGCGACCGCCTGTTCGTCCAGCTGGTGCTGGAGGGCGAGCCGGCTGAGGACGCCGCGCTGACGCAGCTCGAGCGCGCCGGCCAGCCGGTGGTGCGCATCGCGCTGCGCGACCGATACGATGTGGGGGCGCAATTCTTCCTCTGGGAGATGGCGACCGCCGTCGCGGGACACTTGCTGGGCATCAATCCGTTCGATCAGCCCAATGTCGAGGCGGCCAAGGCGCTGGCGCGCAAGGTCGTCGCCGAGTACGCTGCGCGCGGCACCATCCCTTCCGATCCGCCCGTCCTGGTCGAGGATGGCATCGCCCTCCATACCCCCAATCCTCATCTGACCGGCTCAGCGACGCGCCTGGCAGGCGCGTTGGACGCTTTTGTCGCCCAGGCACGTCCGGGGGATTACATCGCGCTCCATGCGTACCTGCAGCCGACATCGGCCACGCACGCCCGGCTGCAGGCGCTGCGCCTGAAGCTGCGCGACCGCCTCTGCCTGGCCACCACGCTGGGTTACGGTCCGCGCTTCCTGCATTCCACCGGTCAGCTGCACAAGGGGGACGCCGGCAAGGGGCTGTTCATTCAGCTCACCGCCGACAGCGACATCGATGTGCCGATCCCGGATGAAGCGGGACGCCCCGAAGCGAGCCTCAGCTTCGGGGTGCTCAAAATGGCGCAAGCTTTGGGGGATTACCAGGCGTTGCAGGACGTCGGTCGGCGTGTGATCCGCCTGCATCTTCAGGATGTCACGAAGGGGCTGGATCATCTGGATCGTTGCCTGTAGGCGGTCATCCCGATGAGCGTCCCGGAAAAGGCGGCGGAGCGCGGCGTCCCCTCGCTGGCGTGGCGTGCCGGGCAGGAGCGGCGCCTGGCTATGATC
>QEXY01000010.1 GCA_003130875.1 Ardenticatenia bacterium | reverse complement strand
TCGCAGAGAACGCAGAGAACTAATAGGGAAAAAGTCTCTGCGTGCTCGGCGTTCTCTGCGGTGAGTTTTGTGTCGCTCCCTGACGGTCGCGGCTCGGATTAAGCTGTTGCCATTTCGCGTCACTCGCTTTCCGTGGTGACCATCCACAGGTTGGAGCGAAAAGCCACACTTCTTATGCTGGCCTGTAGTCTCAACTTTCCTTTGGTAGCAACTTGGGTTAAAATAAATCGTAGAATATAGCTACATCAACGGCGATCGTTGCCCGCACAAGCAGGCATCGCAGTCTATTGCCTGCCGAATAATCTGACTTTATCGATCATCCCGTCTTCTCCTCCAAAGCGAAGCAGGCGAGAGCTTCCCCCACTGTCCAGACCGGCAACGACCGAACAGGTTAATAACGCGGTCTAACGCGCTGTCCGGTTCTCATATCACAGGAGGATACGATGTCCCACAATCTCCGTTTTCCCATAGCGCGGATAGTCCTTCTGCTGATCGGACTATCCTTCTTGGTTACGGTGCTCCCGACCGTTCCCGCCCATGCCGACCCCGGCATTATCCGCTACGCCGCTCCGACACCACAAGGTATGAACAATTGTTCGAGCTGGGCGAATGTCTGTAGTCTGCAGGCGGCTCTCACCATCGCCACCAGCGGCGATGAAATCTGGGTGAAGAAGGGCGTCCACAAACCCACCCTTGACCCTACCAAACGCACTGCCAGCTTCACCCTGAAGGACGGTGTGGCGCTCTACGGCGGCTTTGCCGGGACGGAGACCAGCCGCGACCAGCGTGACTGGCGGGCCAACGTCACCGTCCTGAGCGGCGATATCGACAACAACGACACCACGGACGTGAATGGCGTGGTGAACAACCCCTATCGACATCGATGGGAACAATAGTTACCACGTCATCAACAACCTTGGCGTCACCAGCAGTGCCATCCTGGATGGCTTTTTCGTCACCGGCGGCCAGGCGGACGGCACGGCACTTCAGCGCTACGGCGGCGGGATGCTCAACAGTGCCAGCAGCCCGACGCTGCGGAACGTCATCTTCAGCGGCAATATGGCCCAGCTAGGTGGTGGTGGGATGTACAACTATAATAGCAGCAATCCGACGCTGACCAATGTGGCCTTCCGCGGCAATGCCGCCACACAGAGCTCGGGTGGCGGGATGTACAACCGTAACAACAGCAATCCGCGGCTGACGAACGTGACCTTCCGCGACAACTATGCCAAATACGAGGGCGGCGGGATGTACAGCTCGACCAGCAACAGCATGACACTGACGAACGTGACCTTCTATGGCAACTCAGCCCAGGAAGGTGGTGGGATGTACAATGACGCGAGCAGCCCGACGCTGACGAACGTGACCTTCCGCAGCAACACGGTCACCTATTACGGCGGTGGGATGTACAACTATATTAACAGCAGCCCGGCACTGAGAAACGTGCTCTTCACCGGCACGTAGCCGCGAACTGGGGTGGCGGGATGTACAATTATAGCAACAGCAATCCGACACTGGTGAACGTGACCTTTGGCGGCAACATAGCCACCGACGGTGACGGGATGCACAATTGGGACAGCGACCCCACGCTGACCAACGTGATTATGTGGGATGGTTCCACGGACGATCTCCGCAATGCCAGTGGCAGCAACCCCACCATCGCCTACAGTGACATCCGTGGCTGCGGCGGCTCCGCGAGTTGGGACAGCTACTGTGGCGTCAACGGCGGCAACAATATCGACATCGACCCACGCTTTGTGAACGTGGCGATTGGCAACCTGCGCCTGCAACCCGGTTCACCGTGCATCAATGCCGGCAACAATGCCGTGCTGCCCGCCGGCCTCACCACCGACTTGGACGGCAACCCGCGCATCTCTAACGGGGTGGTGGACATGGGCGCGTATGAGGCTTCCATCTATGTTTACCTGCCCGTGATCCGCAAGTAGAGGAAGCACTATCGGATTTGCGGATCTCGGATTGCGCATTGCGGATTTGATTCACCGCCGAGAGCGCCGAGCACGCAGAGGTATCTCAACAAGATTCTCTGTGTTCTCGGCGTGCTCTGCGGTGAGACAGAGCTCATGCGCGCGCCAGCAGCGCCTGATTGATGGCGCGCACCAACCCCGGCCCGGCATACACCAGCCCGGTGTACACCTGCACCAGGCACGCCCCGGCATCCAGCTTCTCCAGCGCGTCTGCGGCGCTGCCGATGCCTCCCACGCCGATGATGGGCAGCTGCCCCTCGGTGCGCCGCGCGATGTAGCGCACCAGCTCGGTGGCCCGCGCGCGCAACGGCGCCCCGCTCAATCCACCTGCCAGGTGGCGAAAGCGTTCCGGAACGCCGCCACGCTCCAGCGTGGTGTTCGTGGCGATCACCCCGTCGATGCCCGCCGCTGCCACCGCCGCCAGGATGTCGTCCACCTCGGCCCAGGTCAGGTCGGGGGCGATCTTGACCAGGAGCGGCACGCGCGGCTGTAAGCTATCGCGCACCGCCGCCACCGCCTTCAATAAGCTCTCAATCGCGCCACGCGTTTGCAGCTGGCGCAGCTCGGGCGTGTTGGGACTGCTGACATTGAGCGCGACGTAATCCGCCTGATGATACACCCGCCGCAACAGGGCACAGTAGTCCTCAGCAGCCTCAGGGAGCGGCGTATCCTTGCTCTTGCCGATGTTGATGCCGATGCGCGTTGCGCTGTCACCGCAGATGCGCAAGGCATCCACTCCCACGTTGGGAAAGCCCATGCGATTGATCAGCGCCTGCGCCTGTGGGATGCGGTGGATGCGTGGACGCGGGTTGCCTGCCTGCGCGTGCAGCGTCAGCGTGCCCACTTCGATGTGCCCGAATCCCAGGGCGCTCAGTCCGCGCACCGCCAGCCCGTTCTTGTCGTAACCCGCCGCCAGCCCCACCGGATTGCGGAAGCGCACACCAAATGCCTCGACCTCCAGGCGGGCGTCTTCGAGTGTGTAGAGCGCGCGCAGCAGCGCATACGTCGGGGGAAACAGCCCCGCCCAGCGCACCAGCCTCAACACCAGGTCGTGCGCCGTCTCTGCATCCAGGCGGAAGAGCAATGCGCGCACCAGGGGATATGCCGCGTTCATCGCGCCAGGAAATCCTTCACCTCTTCATAACGCGCGCGGTTGATGGCGCCGCTGCGCAGCCATTCTTCCAGCAACTCGGGCAGGGTGACCACCGCGTGCAGGCGATAGTTGGCCTGTGCCAGAGCGGTCGCCGCACCCTGGCCGCGATCGATCAGCACCACAATGTCACGCACCTGCAGCCCGACCGACTCGAGCTTGTGGATCGCCTCGAGCTTGGAATCGCCCGTCGTCGCCAGGTCGTCTACCACCACCACGCGCTCGCCGGCGCGGTACTCCCCCTCGACGACCGCCTGGGTGCCGTAGTCCTTCGCCTCGCGCCGCGGATAGACGAAGGGCACGTTCATCTCCAGCGCCACCGCCGTGACGATGGGCAGCGCGGCGTAGGGCACCCCCGCCAGGCGGTCGAACGTGAGGGTGCGCAGGATGGCAGCATACGCCTGGGCGACGCGCCGCAGGATGGCGGGATGGGAGGCCAGGCGGCGCAGATCGAGGTAGATGGGTGACGTGATACCCGACTTCAGCACGAACGAGCCGAAGCGCACGCACTGCGAGTCGATCAGGTCTCGTGCCAGCTGCGCCAGCGCATAGCGGCGGGTGCGTGTTGCATATGACTCGGCAGCGCGTTGGCGCACCCGCCCCGCGATGGCACGCATGGTGTCGCGTAGTTGCTGCGCTGCAGCAGCTGGATCGGTTGCCTGAGCGATGGCGCGCGAGACGTTGACCAGCACCCCTAAGCCATCGGGGCGTAAGCCCGCCTCCAGTGCTGCTTCCAGGTCACCGCCTTGGGCGCCGACGCCGGGCACCAGCAGCCACATATCAGGTGCTGCCATGCGCACGCGTGCCAGTGCCGCCGGATCGGTCGCGCCGACCACCAGGCCGACGTTGGGATAGCGGCTCCACCCCTGTGCGCGCTGCGCCACCGCCTCGTAAAGCCGTCGCCCCCCGACATCTAGCGCCTGGAACTCGTCAGCGCCGCGATTAGAGGTCTTGCACAGGATGAAGGCGCCGCATTCAGGCCGCTCCAGAAAGGGGGCAAGCGCCTCACCGCCCAAATAGGGGTTGAGCGTCACCGCGTGGGCGCCGCACAGGTCGAAAGCGGCCTCGGCGTAGGCGATGGCCGTGTCAGCGATGTCGCCGCGCTTGCCGTCCAGGATCACCGGAATGTCGGCAGGGATGGCGCGGATCACACGACATAATGCGTTCATCCCCGCGGCGCCGCAACGCTCGAAGAAGGCGCTGTTCAGCTTGAAGGCGCAGGCGTAGGGCGCTGTCGCCTCGATCAGGCGGCGACATTCCATCAACAGCGCCTCAGCCGTCTCGGCGCGCGGATCCAGCCCTACGCACAGCAGCGAGTCGACCGCGCGGGCGCGTTCTTCCAGCCAAGCGAAGAAAGGTAACCCGTTCATGCCTTGCCCAGCACCATCGCCAACAGCGCCATGCGCACATACAGCCCGTATTCCACCTGGCGGAAGTAGGCGGCACGCGGGTCGAGGTCGACGTCCAGCGCGATCTCGCTCACCCGCGGCAGGGGGTGCATCAGGATCATCGCCGGTTTGGCGCGTTTCATTGTCTCCGTGGTGATAATGTAGGCATCCTTGACCTGCTCGTATTCGTCCAAGTTATCGAAGCGCTCCTTCTGCACGCGTGTCACATAGAGCACATCCGTCTCGGCGAGCACGTCGTCCAGCTCGGTGTACTCGCGCTGTGCGATGCCCTGGCGCTCCAGCTCCTCGACGATCTCACGTGGCATGCGCAGAATTTCCGGTGAGACGTAGTTGATGCGTGCACCGTAGAGGGCCAGCAAGCGCGCCAGCGAGTGCACCGTGCGACCATATTTCAGGTCGCCCAGCATAGTAACGGTCAGGCCTTCCAGCCGCCCGAGCTCCTCGCGGATGGTGAAGAGGTCGAGCAATGCCTGAGTGGGGTGTTCACCGGTGCCGTCGCCCGCGTTGATGATCGGCTTGCGCGCGTAGCGGGCTGCCAGTGCTGCTGCGCCGGTCTCGGGATGGCGCAACACAATCACGTCCGAGTAAGCCTCGAGCGTGCGCACCGTGTCGGGCAACGATTCGCCCTTCGCCACCGATGAGTAGCGCACCTCGTTGATGGGGATGACGCTGCCGCCCAGCCGTTCCATCGCCGCGGTGAAGGATGAGGACGTGCGCGTGGACGGTTCGTAGAACAAATTGGCGAGGATTTTGCCCTTGAGCAGGTCGAAGGTGCCGACGCGCTCGACCATGGTACGCATCTCGTCAGCGACGGCGAAGATATATTCTAGGTCGGGGCGCGTGAATTGGGAGACCGAGAGGATATGCTTGCCATAGAAGCGGGCATCGCGCCGTTCTCCCAAAGGTAAATGGGCTGCAGTAGCACGTCGCCGATTGAAAGGATATCCGTTCATCTGTCTCTACACTCCTCTCCGGATGCATTCGGATTTGCATCTGTCGGTGCCCGCACATCCCGACCGCTGCCGGGTGGGGCAAGCACTTTGCCGTTCTCATAGGCGAGCTGGCCACGCAGGGTAACGCGCATCACGCGCCCGCGCAAGCGCCAACCTTCAAAGGGGCTCCAGCGGGCGCGCGTGTGCAGCTCTGCGCTGCGTACCACCCATTCCGCCTCTGTGTCCACCTCGATCCAGGTGTCAGGCTGCTCGGGCAGGTGGAAGATACGCCGCGGATTATGCACTGTACGTGCGACCAGCTCGTCGAGGGTGAGCAGCCCTTCGCGCACCAGATCCAGGTAAAGTGGCAGGGCGGTTTCGAGGCCGGGAAAGCCGGGTGGCGGGTTGGTGCCATCCTTCTCCGCCAGCGTATGGGGTGCGTGGTCGGTGGCGAAGCAGTCGATGACCGCCAAGTGAGCGCGCAAGGCAGCGCGGTCGCGCGCATCGGCCAGGCGAGGGCGCACTTCGCTGCGTCCCACGCCGATGGTCGCCATATCGGCGACGGTGAGGAAGAGGTGGTGCGGCGTCGCTTCGCAGGTGATGGCCAACCCTTTGTCGCGCGCACGACGGATCAGGTCGATCTCCTCGGCACGACTGACGTGGCAGATGTGCAGACGCGCGCCGGTCAGCTGGGCCACCAAGATGGCAGCCGCCATACTACGGCTCTCGGCGTGGACGAGCAAGGGGCGTTCACGTGGCCAGCGTTCGGCGTGCTGGATAAGTGCTTCGAGCGTGTCGAGGCGCAATGGGCCAAAGGTCTGGTCGAGGTAGCACTTCAGCCCGACCACCCGGTCTGCCAGTGCCGCAGCGCTGGGGATGTTGTCCACGCCGGCGCCGAGGTAGAAGCCGTAGTCGCAGCGTGCCTTGGCGCGCGCGGCTGCCTGCTTGGCCTGCAGCGTGTCAGCGTCGGTGATGGGCGGCTGGTTGTTGGGCATGTCGAGGACACAGGTGAAGCCGCCCGCCAGCGCCGCGGCAGTGCCCGTGTCGAAGTCTTCCTTGTGGGTGGCGCCGGGCTCGCGCAAGTGCACGTGAGGGTCGATCAAGCCGGGCAGACGCAGGGTTGTCATCGGGCCTTCCCCTCTGTGGACACAAAAAAAGAGCCGACCGCTCGTCGGCTCCATAGAACCACTACCTGAATTGTGACGCGCCGGTTCGCTCCGGAGGCACGCGTTGTCGCTATCTCACGCGCTAAGAACCCTACTGCCATACCTCGCCTGTTCGTTGGATCGGGGTAATTATATACAGGATGATGGAGGATGTCAAAAACTCCGCCGAGCGATGCGCGTCGGCAAACCACCTGCGTTTACCGCAGAGCGCGCATAGAGGCAATAAAAAATCTCCACATGCCGGCGCTCTCCGCGGTGATTCAGACTCCCGATTCGCCACCTGAATCCCCAAATTCGGCTACCCGCTTCCGGATGGAAGCAGCGTGGACAAGGTCTTTGAACCTGTCACAGGTACTGGACACGCTTGCCCTCCACCTATGGACAGTTTAGAATGGGCTTATGGCGCATTCGTCGGGCACAAACTACTGGTTGCGTGAGGGCTGGGGGGTCTTCCTCCTCACCCTTGCCTTGATCCTGATTGTCTGCACGGCTGTGGCCAGCGCCGGCTGGACGGAGGGGTTACATCTCGTGATGCCGATCGGTCTGGCCGCTTTCGTCTTCGCCTTCCTCTCGGCACGCAGCCGCCTGCCTGCCTCCTTAGCACCCCTGTTGAGCATACCGGTGGGCACGGCGCTGGCATTTCGCCTTGCCGCGGATCTGATACCCGGAACAGAGGATTGGCCGCAACGCTGGGCGTGGATGTGGTATCGCATCTATCTGTTCAGCCGGAAGGTGCTCTCGGGTGGCAGCAGCGCTGACCCGATCGTCTTTCTGCTCCAGCTGGGCATCCTGGTGTGGATGGTCGCCTATTTGGTCACTTGGTTCGTCTTCCGCGCTGAACGCGCCTGGGATGCCGTCGTCTTGGCCGGGTTGTTGCTCCTGGGCACGCTCTACTATGCGCCAGATGACCTGACCCTCCATCTAATCCTTTTCCTCGTGGTGGCGCTCCTGCTGGTGGTCCGCTTCAATCTGTATCTGCGCGAGCGCATTTGGCGGCACATCCAGATCCCCTATCCCGCGGGTGAGGTCGTGCTCCATTTCTGGCGTGCTGGGTTGGCGCTCTCCCTGTTGGTCGTTGCGCTGTCCTGGTTCGCGCCGGCTATCCCGACGGACATACGCGGTCGTGCCCTGGATGCGCTGCGCACCAGCTGGTACGATCTCGAAGATCGCTTGGGGCAGCTCTTCACCGCTTTGCGTTTTCGCGACACCTCGGGCGGCGATTTTTCCGGACGGATTTTGCCCCTGGGCGGACCGCGCCAGCTGGGCGACATGGCCGTGATGGAGGTCGCGTCACCCGGCGGGGCGCACTACTGGCGAGAAGTGGCGTTCGACCATTACACCGGCCGGGGATGGGTCAACAGCGATGAACTTGTGGTGCGGTTCGGTGGTCACAGCCCCCCGCTTGCCGTCATCCGCTACCAGGCGCAGACGCCGCTGACGCACACGGTAACCGCGCTATTGCCTAACATGACAGCGCTGGCAATGGCCGGACAGCCGGTGTGGGTCAGCATCCCTGCGCGTGCGCGCATCCACTTTGTTCAGGAGCAACTGGCGGAGGGTATTTCCTATGCGCGTGCTCGCCTGCCATTGCGGGCAGGTGATGGCTACATTGTGGCCACGTTGGTGAGCAACGCAACGGTCGAGCAACTGCGCCAAAGTCAGGCAGTCTATCCGGAATGGGTGTATCAGCGCTATCTGCAGCTGCCGGACACCCTGCCCGAACGGGTATATCTTCTGGCGTATGCCATCACAGCTCAGGCGGCTGATACGGTGTATGACAAGGCGGCTGCCGTAGAAGCATACCTGCGCCAGACCATCGCCTACGATGAGCAGATCGAGCCACCACCAACCGAACGTGACGCGGTGGATTACCTGTTGTTCGAAAGGCGCGAGGGATATTGCGACTATTATGCCAGCGCGATGGTGGTGCTGCTGCGCGCGGTGGGCATTCCGGCGCGTCTGGCTGCGGGTTATGCCTCGGGAGAGCGCCGTGCTGATGGGAACACCTTCCTGGTGCGCCAGAAGGACGCGCATGCATGGCCGGAGGTCTTCTTCCCGGAATACGGCTGGATCGCTTTCGAACCGACCGCAGGACGGTCGCCCATCGAGCGACCACGTGCCGATGAAACTCTATCCCTGTTCACCGATCAGCCGTCCGTAGAAAAACCGGAAAGCACCCCACCACAACTGCCCCACGATGTGCCTCAGGCGATGGAGGATGGACTGAACACTCCACCCCCAAAGCCGGCGTTTGTGCCCTGGTTTCTGCTCGGGTTGGCGCTGCTGCTGATGGGGGCGTCTCTGGCTGGGTTCATCCTGCGCCGCCGCAACGCGGTGGCCACAGGCCTCCAGGTCGAAGCGCTCTATGCGCGCATGGGGTGGCTCGCTGGGTGGGCCGGCGTGTCGTTGCAACCGTGGCAGACCCCCTTCGAGCAGGCGGCGGCGGTCGCGGCGATCCTGCCGGGTGCCCAGGCGCATGTCTGGCGGTTGGCCCAGCTCGTCACGCAGGCACGCTATGCGGCACTTCCCCTCAGAGATGCTGACTATATCGCAGCGGCGACAGCATGGCAGAAGCTGTATCCCCAGCTGCTGCGCGCTGTGTTGCGCTGGCACATCCGCCGCCTGAGCGGCGGTCTGGTGGGACGCCGCCGGAATGTACCCCAATTATCGCCAGACTCGCCGGGATGAGCCGATTCAATCGACCGCTTGTGTCAAGGAGCAGCTCTAATGCAACAGCGGCGCATGGCCGCCGAATGCGAAGGTGGTGGCCGCCACGATCTGTGTATGTCGTCCTCTTCCTGGCATGGCTGGCATGGGGGTTCCGGTTATACCGTCTCGACTTCCAACCGCTGTGGGGCGATGAAGGCTGGAGTTTCTACTTCGCCAGCATGACGCTGTCGGATATGGTGCGGCATACCGCTCAGGACATCCATCCGCCGCTGTATTATGCCCTGCTGCACGGTTGGCTCAACCTCATCGGTAGCACCCCCGAAGGGGCCCGTCTGCTGTCGATCATGATCGGCACGCTGATGGTGCCGATGCTCTGGCGGTTGGGAAAACTTGTGCTGGATCGGCGCGTTGCCCTGCTGGTCAGTGTGCTGACCACCCTCGCACCGCTGGCCGTTTACTATTCCCAAGAAGTGCGCATGTATATGCTGGTGACGCTGCTCGGCACGGCGTCGTGGTATTGCTGCGCGCGTCTGGTGCAAGTCGTTCCTGGTAGCGCAGATGGAGCAAGGGACTCCAAGGGACGATGGGTTGGATGGCTGCTGGGATATGGACTGGCGACCGCCGCCGCGCTCTACACCATGTATTATGCCGTGTTTTTGCTGCTAGCCCAGGTCATCTGGCTGGGAACGCGTCGGGTGGCACGGCAGAAGGACGGATACGCTCAACCGAATGGGACTTCTGGGAGCGGTGATGGCGCGTCCGCGCCCTGGCGTTGGGGCGCTTTGGGGATTGGCATCGCGACGGTGGTCTACATGCCATGGGTGGTGTACGTTGCCCAACAGCTGCTGCAGTATGTCCAGGGCAAGCGCGTCGCGGAACATTATGTACCCTTAGACTTTCCACAGTACCTGGGCGCTCACCTGGCTGCCTTCAGCATGGGGCATCTTTCCGAGGCGCTGACGATGTTGCGTTGGGCTGCCGTGGCGTTCGGCATCTTGGCGGGGCTAGGCTTGCTCTATGGCATCCAGCACCGGCGTTTTCCGAATGGCTGGCTGCTGTCCTGTTGGCTCGCGGTGCCACTGGGAGGCGGCTTCATCATCAACCTGGTCTACCCGTTCACGCCACGCTATTTTGAGCGCACCCTTCTGTTAGCAGCGCCGGCATGGTGGCTGCTGGTAGCGGCGGGCTGGGCGTGGCTTTGGCGGCACGCGCGCGCCCTGTTTCGCGGCGCCGGTGTCCTGCTGCTGATTGTATCTTCGGTGGCGCTGGCCGATTTCTACACCGTACCGCGTTACCAAGATGAAGACTATCGCCCCTTGTTGACTTATGTGCGTACACACAGCAGCGCTGAGGATGTCATCTTAGCCAGCTATCAGTGGCAGTTGGGATTGTACCAGGCCTATCTCCCCGCACCCCATCCGCGCTTCTTCGTGGTGCCCGGCTGGGGCAAGGACTGGGCAGACGATCCCCAGCGCATGCGCGCCGACCTGCTGGCGCTGGTGGAAGGGCATCCACGCCTGTGGTTTCCCGCCTATCAAGCTCTGGGACGCCTGTGGGAGACGCGCGTGGAAGAGCTGCTCAATCAGATCGCCTTCCCCGCCGAGGTGGACTGGAACCTGCCCGGCACCAAGCTCATCCTGTACGGTCGAGGGGACGCCTTGCAAGAGGTCACGCCACAGTTCGTGCAGAGCGCACGGCCCGGCCGGGCGAATTTCGGCGGCGCGGTCGTGCTCGAGCGTGCCCAGATCGGCAACGCGCCATTGGAGGCCGGAAGGGGTGTGCTGCCGGTGGTGTTATCATGGCGCCGCAACGGGCAGCCGACCGATGCCGCGGAAGAGCTGCGCGTCGCGTTACGCCTGGTGGATGCCACCGGACAACGCTGGGCAGGTCGCGACAGCCGGCCACTGGGTGGACAGAGCTCCTTCCGCCTGTTAGCGTCTGGCGCAACATTGGTTGATCGTCACGGCGTATTGATCCCGGCGGGCACGCCGCCGGGCGAGTACCAGCTGCGGCTGGGCCTGGTGCGTGAGCGCGATGAGCGCCCCCTTGATGTGCTCGATGAGCAGGGGCAGCCACAGGGAAGCGAGGTGATCTTAGGCCATGTACATGTGCGGTTGCCGGTAGAACCCTTGCCGCCGGAAGCGCTTCCCATCCAACATCCCTTGTGCGCGGATTTCGCGAGTGGGGTGCGGTTGCTCGGTTACAGCATCGGAGATATGCCGGTCAAGGCGGGTGAAATCCTGTCGTTCAGCCTGTTCTGGCAGGCGCTCACCGCACCCCAGGAGCGCTATGTGGTGTTTGCCCAGCTCCAGGATGCGAATGGTCAACCGGTCGCGCTGAGCGAGACACCGCCGGTTTATCCCAGCGAGCAGTGGGCTGCCGGGATGTTATTGCGCGATCCTCATCAGATTCTGTTGCCCCCGGAGCTGCCTGCCGGAGAATATCGGCTGGCGGTGGGATTGCTGCGCGCGGACGGCACGCGCGTACCGACGGGGGAAGGAGATCAAGTTGTGCTGACGCACGTGCAAACGACCCAGCGCACGCGTCAGTTCACGCCGCCGGCGCTTTCTGAGCGCTTTGAAGCGCTCGAAGCGCACTTCGGCGCTTATGCGCGCCTGTTGGGTTATGAGTTGAAAGCGCCCGACCCGGTACCGCCTGGGGCGACTCTGGAGCTGGTGCTCTATTGGCAGGCGCTGCAGCCGTCCCCGCAGCGTTACAGCGTCTTTGTGCATCTGATCGACGCGCAAGATCGCATCTTCGGGCAGCGCGATCAGGAACCGGGCGGCGGGCAATTCCCCACCACGAGCTGGGTGAGCGGCGAGTATCTGGTGGACGCGTATCAGGTGCCGGTCCATCCCGACACACCGCCGGGCGTCTACTGGCTGGAGGTGGGGCTGTATGAGCCGATCAGTGGCCAGCGGTTGGAGGTGCGCGACGAGGAGGGGCATCTGATCGGCAACCGACTGCTGCTGGACCGCAGCCCGGTGCGGGTGCGGTGAGGCAAAATGGATGCATCGAGCCGGGTCACGCGCGCGCAAGCGACTCATACCGCTCCCTAACGGTCGTGGCTTGGATGACGGTCGTGGTGCGGATGGGAAAATTTCAACCTCTCGTAGGTCTGGGACCCACGGGAGGTTGAGTGCGTGACGGAAGACACGACAACGTCATCTTGTGTCCAAAAGCTGCCCGTAGAAGCGGTGTCTTCAGCGATGCGGCTGGGTCTGAAACCCGCCTCCTACAACGTCACCAGCAGGTAGGGCTCCTCAACTAACTGCTTGATGTACTGCAGGAAGCGCGCCGCCGGCGCACCATCCACTAGACGGTGATCAAATGCCAGGCTGAGCGTGACCATCTGACGGATGACCATTTGGCCGTCGCGCACCACCACTTTGGGCGCAATGCGGCCCACGCCCAGGATCGCCGCCTCGGGCAGGTTGATGACCGGGGTGAAGGCGTCGATGTCGTACGGGCCCAGGTTGGTGATGGTGAAGGTGCCGCCGGTCAGGTCATCGGGCAGGGCGCGGCCAGCACGGGCGCGTTCGATCAGCTGGCGTAACTCCTCACCGAACTGGCGCAAGCTCTTGCGGTCCACATCCCGCACCACCGGCACCAACAGCCCGCGCTCGGTGTCCACGGCGATGCCGATATTGACGTGTGCCAGCAACTCGATGGCATCCTCGGTCAACCGGGCGTTCATATAAGGGAACTTGCGCAGCGCATTGGCGACGATCTTGGCCAGCAGATCGTTATAGCCCGGCGCGAAGCCCCATTCCTCGGCCACCTGTTGCTTGAGCCGTTCGCGCATCTCCACGAAATGGGTCGCATCCACCTCACTGACCAGTGTCACGCGCGCGGTAGTATGCACGCTGGCGGCCATGCGTTGCGCAATGACGGCGCGCACGCCCTTGAGCGGAATGCGCTCCAGCACCTCGACTTCAGGGAGCGGCACCGCCGGCGCGGCTGGCGCAGAAGGCGGCGCGACCGGGGTTGGCACAGCGGGTACGGCGGGCGCCGGAGACGGCGCGACCGGAGTTGGCACAGCGGGCACCGCCGGCGCTGCCGCTTGGATGGCGCGTTCCACGTCCTCACGGGTGATCTTGCCGCCCGGACCGGTGCCCACCACCTGGCGCAGGTCGATGCCAGCTTCGGCAGCCATTTTCTGCGCCACGGGAGTGGCTTTGGGCATCGCGCTCAGATAGGCGAGCACGTCGCGCTCGGCAACCCGCACGCCGCCACCACCGGTGGGCGTGACCAGGCGCAGATCCACCCCCTCCTGAGCCGCCAGGCGACGCGCACGTGGCGAGGCAAACACCTTACCCGTTGCCGACGCTTCGGGAGCGGTAGCTGCTGGAGCTGCTTCGGCAGGTGTTGCTGCCGCAGCTGCTTCCGCCTCTGGTTGCGCAGCGGGTGCTCCTTTCACCTCAAACTTGTCGTCCTTCTTGCCGATGACGGCGACCACGGTGAGCACCGGCACCACGTCGCCTGCCTTATAGGGGCCCAGATGGATGTATCCCGAGGCGTTCGCTTCCACCGGGAAGACCGCCTTATCGGTCTCCACTTCCAGCACCGGCTCACCCTGTTCGACGCGCTGGCCGTCCTCGACTTTCCAGCCCAGGATGGTGACCTCTTCGACCGTTTGACCCAGTTTGGGGATGAAGAACTCCTCGGCCATCAGCGCACCACCTTTCTACACGCTTCGACGATGCGGTTCACGTTCGGGATGGCCAGGTCCTCCAACACCTCGGCGCGCGGCACGGGCACGTTCGCCGCGGCGACGCGCACCATCGGCGCATCCAGCCAGTCAAAGGCGTGGTCGTTCACCTGCGCCATGATTTCGTTGATGAAGCTGGTGTTTTCGTACGCTTCCGTCACGCCCACCAGACGGCCGGTCTTCTTGACCGAGGTGATGATCGTCTCCAGGTCGAGGGGCTTGAGGGTGCGCAGGTCGACGACCTCCACATCGATCCCTTCTTTGGCCAGGATTTCGGCTGCTTCCAGGGCGCGCAGCACCATGCGAGAATAGGTCACCAGCGTGATATCCTTGCCGGGGCGCTTGATGTCGGCCACGCCCAACGGGATGATGTACTCTTCCTCTGGCACGGGCCCCTTTTCGCGATAGAGCATCTTGTGCTCGATGAACATCACCGGATTGTCGTCGCGGATGGCCGCCTTGAGCAACCCTTTGGCATCATAAGGGGTAGCGGGCATCACCACATAGATGCCTGGGAAGTGCGTCCAGAGCGACTCCAAGCTCTGTGAGTGGTGCGCGGCGATGGCGCGGCCGGCGCCTCCTTCCGTACGGATGACCATCGGCACAATGGTCTTGCCGCCGAACATGTAGCGGTTCTTGGCGCCCTGGTTGGCGATCTGGTCCATCGCCAGCGGGGTGAAGTCCACGTACATGATCTCGGCGATGGGGCGCATGCCCGCCATGGCGGCACCCACGGCGGCGCCGCCGATGGTCGCTTCGGAGATGGGAGTGTCGATCACGCGCCACTCACCGAACTCCTGGAAGAGACCGCGCGTGGCACCATACGCACCGCCGTAGAGGCCGACATCCTCACCCATGATAAAGACGCGCTCGTCACGCAGCATTTCCTCGCGCATCGCTTCTTGAAGCGCCTGGGCGTATGATATCTGGCGCATATTGGGATCGTTGCGCACGCGCTCGCGCATGGCGCGCTCCGCCTCAATATCCGCCTGTGTCCATGGTGAGGGGGCATACACATCCGTGCACAGCTCATCCGGCGAGGGGTCGGGCGAGTTGGTGGCGAACTCCATCGCCTTTTCCAGTTTGCGTTGCACAGCTTCATCCAGCGCTTCGAATTCCTCTTCGGTCAGCCAGTTGATGCTCTGCATAGCGCTCTTGAGCAAGGTGATGGGATCACGTTTGCGCCATTCCGCCTCCTCCTCACGTGTGCGGTAGGCACGTGGGTCGGAGTGCGAGTGGCCATAGTAGCGATAGGTGATAGCCTCGATCAGCGTAGGACCCTCGCCGCGACGCGCTCGCTCGACCGCCTTGGAGACCACGCTGCGCACAGCCAGCGCATCCATGCCGTCCACTGTCTCGCCGGGGATGCCATAGGCACACGCGCGATGGGCGATGCTGGAGAGCTTACTCGCCTTGCGCCATGGCACCGACATAGCGTACTGGTTGTTCTCGCAGATGAAGACCACAGGCAGATCCCACAGACTGGCCATGTTGAGCGCCTCGTGGAAGTTGCCCGTGTTGGCGGCGCCGTCGCCGAAGAAGCACAGCACCACGCGGTTGGTCTTCATCAGCTTTTGTGCCAGCGCCGCGCCGACTGCCACCGGGATGTTGCCGCCCACAATGCCGGTGGCGCCCAGGTTGCCATGCTCCACGTCGGCGATGTGCATCGAACCGCCTTTGCCCTTGCAATAGCCGGTAGCTTTGCCGAGCACCTCGGCCATCATCTTGTTGAAGTGCTCTTGCTTCGCCTCAGGAGTCTTGGCCACCTTGTCGCCATGGGCGTGGGCGTGACCGTGGCCGCGATGCGTGCTGGTGATCAGATCGTCGTCGCGCAAGGTGCTGATCGCTCCAACTGCCACTGCCTCCTGTCCGGCATAGAGGTGCGACGCCCCTTTCAGCACCGCTTTGCTCAGCAAGTCGGCGATGTTGTTCTCAAACGCGCGAATTTCCATGATCTGGCGCAGGGCGGTCATCAGATCCTCTTTGGTCAGGCCCTGCTCTTCGATCAAAGCGGAGACCCGTTCTATCTGCACCTGAACCTGATCCGTTGTTGTCGTTGCCATATGTCCTCTCTCCATAATGTTCTGGGCGACGTGCGCCCGAATAGTTCGTGCGCCCGAATAGTTCCAAATGCTACACGAGAATCACCCGGATGCCCAACGCGCGTACCGCTTCCACCCGCTCGGCGGGAGCGTGTTGATCGGTGATGACACAGTCGATCTCCTCCGGACTGGCGAACGAGGCGAGACCCACCCGCCCCCACTTCGTGGCGTCGAGCACGGCGATAACCTGGCGACACATCGCGACCATAGGGCGCTTGACCTCTGCCTCGGCGCTACTCACATCGGTCAGCCCCTCAGGCAGGTTGAGGCCGTGGGCGCCGAAGAACCCCTTTTCGATGTTGAAGCGTGCCAGCATGCCGAGCCCCTCGGTGCCCACTAGCGAGGCGGTGTCTCGGCGCACCGTGCCACCTGGCATGACCACCGTCACGCCGGGCACGCTCAGCATCTCATAGGCGATCACCAGGCTGTTGGTGATGATGGTGACGTCGCGGTGGTGGCGCAGGTGGTGAGCGATGGCCAGTGCGGTGCTGCTGCTGTCCAGGAAGACGGCGTCTCCATTAGCGATCAGTTCGGCAGCTGCCTGACCGATGCGGCTTTTCTCCAACACCTGGCGCCTGCGGCGGATGGTCAGCGACAGCTCATCAAGCAGTTGATTGTTGGCCGGCACGGCGCCGCCATGGGTGCGCACGATCAGGTTTTGCTCTGCCAGCGACTGTAGATCAGCGCGGATGGTCACCTCGGAGACGCCGAACTGGCGGCTGAGCTCCGCCACGGAAGCACGGCCCGTGCGGGTGATGTACTCCAGGATGCGCGCGCGGCGTTCTTCCAAATAGAGATCGCGGACGATCTGTTCGGACATTCAACTGAACCTGTAGAGAGCTTTTATTCACTTTCATTATATCACAAAACGAAAGAAAAGTCAAGTGATTGGAAACCGTGTTTGTTGGTACGGAGATTCACCGTAGAGCACGCAGAGAGCGCAGAGAATGACCAGGAAAAACCTCGAGGCGTTCTCTGCGGTGCGTTTAGTGTCGCTCTGACGGTCGCGGCTCGGGCAGTTGATGACCGCTCCCTCACGGTCGCAGCTCGGGTAGCTGTCGCAATTTTGGAGACGCTTCCGTTCGCTCCGAATTTGAAATTGCACCCATTACCTCGATGCTGCTTGGACACACGACAGGAACGCGTTATAATGCGTGCACAATTCAGAACAGCCGCCGGACTTTCATCACCGATGACACAATCCAGACTCGATGGACGCGCGCTTCTGGTGTTATGCTTTGTCATTCTGACATGGGCATCTGCCTTTGCTGCCATCCGTGTCGCGGTGGCCGATTATGCACCCGGCCAGGTCGCGCTATTGCGTTATCTGGTAAGTTCTGCGGTGGTGGCAGTTTATATGCTTGCCACACGGCAGCCCTTGCCCAGGCGGCAGGACATGCCTAAAATCATCCTCGCCGGGTTTTTCGGCTTCACGGTGTATAACGTTGCGCTGAATTATGGCGAAATAACGGTTGCGGCAGGTGCAGCCAGCCTG
>QEXY01000059.1 GCA_003130875.1 Ardenticatenia bacterium | reverse complement strand
GGATAGAAGACCACAGGCAAGTAAGGGTTCAATGGCGGTTGGACAATTCGACCCACTTTGTCCAGGTATAGTATCGCCTCGACTGCCGGTACCTTTTTGCCTTCCTCGGAAATTCGCAGCTTGATCGGGGTCACATTCCACTTATAACGATTGAATTCGAGCCAACCATCAAGGAGCAGAGGACTCTTGTGGTTGATTGGCCATGTCATATACTTGTCCTCCTGGCAACTTGGGATGACTGGCATTTTTATCCCAGTATCCCCATAATAAAAACTGAATCTTGGGCAGCTGTAGATTTAGGGTGGTTATCACGCCTCTCGGGGCAAAACCAGCAGATCTTATAGCTCGTCGTGCTGGAATATTCTCAGGAGAAGTATCGATATAAACCCGCGCACTAGGGTCCTTTTCCCTTGCCCAATTGGCAAGCAGACAGATACTGGCTTTATACAAACCGCGTCCCTGGTATTTCTCTTTCGTTCGGCAATAGAAGATCCAATACACGGGTAGCTTTCTGATCCAGCGAGGCAGATGAGGTGGCCCAAAGGTTTCTGGAGTACTCATCCACGCGTACGAAATCCACTCGTTTGACAAATGCCATGAAATGCCTTGAAATCCTCGCTCTACAAATCTTAAGAAAGTTTTCATTCGCTGAGGGTCATCCTTGAACAGACGCCGAATCCCCCCTGTGTCCAGGGTCACGAAGGGGACATCGTAAGCCCTCCAAGATTCTGATCTTGCTTTCGCTGTCGTTGGAAGCTCATATACCAATTCAAGGTCACGAATCAACATGTTTTACCTTTTAACCCCGATGCTGCTTGTTTTATGGCGTAAAAAGAAATGAGTGCATATAACACCGCAAAGAGAATCATCGAGCATGAGATCATGCCAACCATCAAAAGAGGCTTCAGGGCCAACTTGAGTGAGAAAACCAGCACCCCACTTACGATTAGCAAGCGCAATACCTCGCGAAAAATGAACAAATCCTGACGCTCTAGAACATCCAAAAATCCTCCTGTTGGTGAGGCCACAAAGTTCGCAATGATAGCGGGAGCCCATATTGTCGCGTAAATACCAGATTCCTTCCAACTTTGCCCAAAAACGAACGGAAACACAAAGGGACACAAGGGAGTGACGATTAGCAAGGGTATTGCGAGGAAAAGTTGTTGTCTGATAACTTTCCAGAACAGTGGATCAAGTTTTTTTATGGATCTTCTATCCTCTGCAGCTTGTCCGATCATAACGAAAGATGTCGAAGTGCTGATAATCGAAAGAGGAACCCCAAAAATCTTGTTAGCCAGTGCGAACCAGCCTGTCACCTGGGCACCGTGAAGGGTGGAGAGGGCGAGAATAGGCAATTGGAGACCAATCGCATTAATGAGGGTAGGCCACACGGATAGCATAGGAAACCGCTTGTATCTGGTCACTACAAACATAATGTCATTTAGACGGACTGTAGAGATCGCTTTTTGTACTTGGAATGAAGTAGCTAAGGTTAGAATTCCAAGACTTTGTCCTATAATCTGACCGGCCAGTAGTCCTAGTGGGCCGCCTTTCAAGAGTCCGGTTACAATTTGTGCGGTCGTCGCTCCAAGTCCTTGGCTCAATTTTGTTCTCGATATTATCGCAAAGGCATTTTTGCGCACTGCCCATTGGCTGAATACTTGGTAATTTCCGACAAGCAACACTCCCACTGGCAAGAGCCATAGATAAGGTCTTAAAGCAGAAGCATTTGTCCAATCTACAATTTGATCCCCAAGAAGCCATACCCCTAGACCTACTAACAAGCTCATCAATACCACTATGCTCAATGCGAGCATCACAAGACTGACAGCATCTTTATTTCCTTCCGGTAATGGAATGGCAACCTCATATCGCCCAGCAGCCAATGTTGATAGTACGCTAAGAATTGATGAGTAGATTGCTAAGACGCTAAAATCCTCAGGTGTGTAGATTCTTGTGAGAATAGGTGAAGCCAGCACTGTAATCGCCTGCCCCAGTGCGGTGCCCCCGGCTAGGACGGCCACGTCCCGCGCGAAGCGACCTCCTAGAAGACGTGCACTGATATTCTTCTTAAACCAGGAAATAACCACCGTCCCTTTCTCCTCATTATTGGCACCCAAATAATTTTATCATTCTCGCACCCGCCTTTCCATCCCCATATGGCCAGGCGGACTCGCACCCAGGTCGCGCTGTAAGGGATGCCCGACAGATCCGTTCCGGGTCACACCCCACCAGCACATTCCATCCTGCCTCCACCGTCTCGACCCACTCCGTCTCCTCCCGCAGGGTTACACACGGAACCCGGAAGAAAAAGGCCTCCTTCTGCACCCCGCCGGAGTCGGTGAGGATGACGCAGGCGTTCTTCTCCAGGAGCAACATATCTAGATACGAGACCGGCTCCAGCAGCTGGACACCGTCCGGGGAAAGCCCCAGGGCTTCCACCTGTCTGCGGGTACGAGGATGTAAAGGCAGCATCACGGGCAAACCATCTTTTGCAACTCTTTCCAGGCCAACGAAGATAGCCCGCAGGTGCTCTGGGTTGTCGGCGTTCTCGGCCCGATGGACAGTCGCCAGGGCATATCCTCTCGGCTCCAGACCCAGGCGCTCCAGGATGCGGGATTTCCTTTCGGCCAGCGCCAGGTATTGCAGCGCGGCGTCATACATCACATCGCCCACAAGGTGCACACCCTTCGTAATTCCCTCCCGTCGCAGGTTCTCCACGGCGGTCTGTGTGGGGCAGAAGAGGAGCTCGGAGACGTGGTCAGTGAGCACGCGATTGATTTCCTCCGGCATCCGGCGGTTGAAACTGCGCAGCCCTGCCTCCACGTGGGCCACGGGGATGTGCAGTTTGGCCGCCGCCAGCGCGCCAGCCAGGGTGGAATTGGTATCGCCGTAGACCATCACCAGGTCCGGATCTTCCGCCAGGAGCACTTCTTCAATGCGCTTGAGCATTTCCCCGGTCTGGTAGCCATGGGTGCCGGAACCTACGCCTAGATGGTAATCCGGCGATTTCAGGCCCAGCTCGTCAAAGAAGACGCCCGACATCTCATAGTCGTAGTGCTGGCCGGTGTGAACCAGTATCTCCTGGACTGGGCGGTCTGGGTGCTCCTGACCGTGCTGTGCAATCGCACGCAGAACCGGTGCTACCTTGATAAACTGCGGACGCGCACCGACGATATCTACCAGTTTCACCACATTCCCTCTGCGCTCGTCAAGATTATCCTGCGTGGACTCTTGGCCGGAGGTCGACCTGTGCCGACCCTGAGTTTACCACTCCCACACACCGGTATATCCAGCCGGAAGAGGTCAGAGGGTGTTCAGCAAAGAGACCTCTTCCGTCCACCAGAATCTTATGAGCCAGGACAGCGCCTAATTTTTCCAGGTTGTCCATTTCCTGATAAGCCCGGTGCCCTACCATGATCACCACGGCATCGCACCCCTGCGCTCTTTGCAAGAGGTCTCCCTGGTATTCCTCCACCCACGGGTCATGGATGACCACTTCCGCGCCACAGTCCCGCAGGTGGTTTACCAGCACCTCGCTGGGGCTGTTGCGGGTGTCGTCGCTCTCCTCCAAGTAGGCGTAGCCCAGGACGGCTACACGGGCGCCGGTCAGTGGGAGACCCGCCTCTGCCAGAGCCTCCTCCAACAGTTCGGCGACGTGAAGCGGCATAGAATCGTTCACAGCTCGCGCGGCGGGAATCAACCGCAGTGGAACTCTCCCTTCTCGCACGGCATAGGCCAACAGCCATGGGTCTTTGGGAATGCAATGACCGCCCACACCGCTGCCGGGTCGGTGCATCTGTCGCTCTGGCACTTTGTTGACCAGCTCGCGCACCTGCCACACATCTCCACCCACCGCTTCGCAGATGAGAGCCACCTCGTTGGCAAAGGCAATTTGGACATCGCGATAGGCGTTTTCCACTGTCTTGACCAGTTCCGCTGTTAGGCAATCGGCGAGGTCCAGGTTTGCCTGGACGATGTGCCGGTAGAGCGCGGCCATCGTCTGCGCCGTCTCCGGCGTCATCCCACCCACCACCCGGTTCATCTCACGCAGGTTGCGCAGCAGTCGCCCAGGTCGCACCCGTTCCGGACAGTGACCCAGGTAGAAGCCCTCATTACACCGCATACCGCTGGTCTCCTCCAGCAGTGGAAGCACCACATCCTGCATCGTACGGGGCGCAATGGTAGATTCCACGATGACCAATGCCCCTGCTTTCAGCATTGGTCCCAAGCTCCGCAGTGCACCTCGCAAGGCTTCGTAGCGGGGCTGCCTGGCTTCATCCACCGGTGTCTCCACGTTGACCAGTACCACGTCGCGGTCTTGCAGCTCGGCATAGTCCGATGTGGCGCGCAGCCGGCCGGCCTGCACGACCTGGGCCAGCTGTTCTGCCAGGCCTGGTTCCTCGCCTCTGATGGGAGAGAGACCGGCATTGATCTGGGCTACCCGTTCGGTCCGCAGTTCCACTCCCAGCACATCGAATCCGGCCTCGGCGAAGAGCACGGCTACCGGCAGGCCCACATAGCCCAGGCCGACGACGCTCAAACGGGCCTCTTGTCGCTCAATCTGCTGCCTCAACTCTGCCAAGTTCATAGTGAGACCACCTGACGGATTTCCCCGGATTTCACCAGTGCTAACGCCAGCCGCAAGGCCGCCAAGCCATCCTCGCCACTTACCGGCACCGGTTTTCCATCCCGCAAAGCGCCGATAAAGGCCTCCAGCTCGGCCTTCAAGGGCTCGTAGCGCTGGATAGGGTAACGGATCATGCAACCTTCGTTCACCCCTCGCAGGGTCTGGAGAGTCGACCACGAGAGCTCTGCCGCCTGGCCGTTTTCGTAGAAATACAGATCCTGGTTCAGGTCGTCCACTCGGAACATCCCTCGTTCTCCCAAGATCAAGGTCTCACGGATCTTCACCGGTGTCAGCCAATTGAGTTCCAGAATTCCTACAATTCCTTCAGGGAAGCGGAGGACTCCCCAGAGCAGGTCTTCGTGTTCTGTGTGGATGCGTCGCTCCATCTCGGCGTAGATGCGGAAAGGCTCCGAACCCAGCAGAAAGCGCATCACATCCAGGTCATGAGGGGCTAAATCGATCACCACGCCCACGTCTCGGACGCGGGCAGGAAAAGGGCCGATGCGGCGGCAGAAAATCTGGAACACACGCCCCAATTCGCCTGCTTCCAGTTTCTGTTTCAGAGCCTGCATCGCTGGATTGAATCGTACCACGTGCCCAACCATCAACTGTTGGCCCAGTTCTCGCGCTTGGTCTATCAGCCGCTGGGCACCTTCGGGTGTGGCAGCGATGGGCTTTTCTATCAGGACATGGGCTCCGGACTCCAGGGCATCCAGGCCGACGGGCTCGTGCAGAGCGGTCGGGACAGCTATGGAGACAGCATCCGGCCGTTCCTTCTCCAGCATTTGGCGGTAGTCCGTATACGGACGAGCGCCATAGCGGGTTGCCACTGCCTCTGCACGCCGCGGTTCGGTATCCGCTACCGCAACCAGCTCCGTCCCTGGCAACTCACTGAAAATGCGGGCGTGATGCACACCCATCGATCCCACACCGATGACGGCAACCTTCATTTGATTGGATTCTCCTGTTCTGTAAACGTGTTCACCGCTGTCACGATGGCCTCCAGCTCGGAAGGGCTGAGGGCTGGGTGGACAGGGAGGGAAAGCACCTCCTGGGCAGCCTGTTCCGCCTCTGGAAATCCACCGTTGTATCCCAGTTCCTGGTAGAGGCGCTGCTGGTGGATGGGCACAGGGTAATAAATTTCCGAACCGATCCCACACCCCTGCAAATAAGATCGCAAGGCATCGCGTTGCCCATTGGGCACCCGAATAGTGTACTGATGGAAAACGTGGGTACACGCAGCCGGCACATATGGGGTCACGACACCCCGGAGATGTTCTGTCAGATATCGAGCGTTGGCCTGGCGAATTTTTGTGAATCGGTCCAGTTTGCGCAGTTGCGCTAGGCCGATAGCGGCGTGGACGTCGGTCATCCGGAAATTGAAGCCCAGCTCTTCATGGTAGTATCGCCGCCGCATTCCGTGCTGGCGGATGGTGCGGCACCTCTCTGCAAGCTCGGCGTCATTTGTGGTGATCATTCCTCCCTCCCCGGAGGTGATGTTCTTGGTCGGGTAGAGGGAAAAGGTGCCGGTGCCGAAAGAACCCACCTTTTTCCCCATATACTCTGCTCCGTGGGCCTGACAGGCATCTTCTATCACTGCCAGTCCATACTTCTGGGCGATGTCCATAATCAACGTCATGTCGCAAGGCAGCCCGTAGAGGTGGACCGGAATGATTGCTTTCGTGCGGGGTGTGATGGCGGCTTCTAACAGCGTCGGATTTAGATTAAACGTTTGAGAGTCAATATCCACAAAGACGGGCCGGGCTCCCACGTACAAAATGCAATTAGCCGAGGCGATGAAAGTAAAAGGCGAAGTGATCACCTCATCGCCGGGGCCGATGCCGTGAGCCAACAGGGCAATGTGGAGAGCCGTAGTTCCAGAGGAAGTGGCAATCGCATATCGAACGCCGCACATTTCGGCAAAGGCTTCTTCGAAGGCCTGGACACGTGGTCCTTGAGCCAGGATACCGGAGTCTAGCACCTCCAGAACGGCCTGCTTTTCTTCTTCACCTATCATTGGTTTGGCGACAGGGATCATCGCACAGCCTCCCAATCAGAGGTGGGAATCAAAATTTGACGGCCGCACTGCGGGCATTGGGCGATCACATGCTCGGTTGTTCGTTGTCCTTGCTCCAGTTTAGCCCCACAGGGGCACACGAAGCCATGAAGACGCGCGGCATTGCCGTATACCAGTCCATAAGGAGGAACATCCCGTGTGACCACGCTCCCGGCGCCGACCATTGCCCACTCACCAATTACGACCCCGCAGCGGATGGTGGAGTTGGCTCCGAGAGAGGCACCGTGCCGAACAAGAGTCTTTGTCAAGGTCCAATCGTTCTCGGTTCTAAGCGTTCCATCTGGATTCACGGCCCGTGGGAAGAGGTCATTGGTAAAACAGACGTGTGGTCCGATGAAGACTCCATCCTCGATGGTCACACCATGATACACGGAAACGTAGTTTTGAATCTTGACGTTATTCCCGATAATAACGCTGGCATCAATATACACGCCTTTGCCAATGATACAATGCATTCCAATGCGCGCACCTTCTCTAATTTGAGCGTGGTGCCAGATGGAAGTGCCGTCTCCGATGATAGCATCCTCAGAAACTTCTGCCGTTGGATGGATGCGGATCGCCATGCCTTCTTCTTTGCCCTTTCCCTACTCTAGCGCCTGAACCTGCGTGACATCTCCCCATTCTCGGCTTCTCTCGAACCCAAGACGCTGAGCCTTGCGGGCTGAAAATCGGCTCCGAAGGATTCTTTATCAGGAGAGCCCGACGAATCGCGTCCGACGCAGCTGGGCCGTACGGTTGCAGAACTAGCACTTGACCTCGTGATGATCTCCAGCGCCTTTTGTACGTATCGACGGTGGTCTGGTAGAATCATCAGGTATTCTCCGGCGCAGACCGGTCGGGAAGAGAGGGCTTTGTTTGCCAGGATAGCAGGCACTGCTATGAAGAGCATTCATTAGTGAATATATCACAGTTCAGACCTTTGTCAAGAATTTGCGCAGGTTCGGAGTTTCCACCGTTAGAGGCACGGTTATCGCCAAGAGTGCGGTGCAAAGCGTTGCACTCTAAACTTGCGTGGAATACAATGTTTCGTGCTTTGGATGCTGGATGGCGCGTATTTGCCGACTGCGAACCTTTAGAGAGCCCCTTGGAGATTAGGGATTGGGTATTCCTGTCACAGCGCTATGCGAACGGTGAGTCGGGTTGGATGTCGGGCCCTTGAACGCGACGCGGGATGTGACCAGTATGTACCAGACGGTTTTCAAGCGCATGTTCGACCTGGCGATCGCTATCCCAGCCTTGATTGTGTTGTCACCGTTGATGGCGCTGATATCCCTAATCTGCGAGTCTTAGAGTCTTAGGTTATGAGGTGCTGCCTGGTGCATCCGAGGGTGGAACCGAGCTGCGCCTTTACTTTGAAGTGCTTGATCGGGTGGCTCGGGATTATACCATCTTCCTGCACGGCGCGGTCGAAGATGTGTCCCTCCTGCCCCCTGAACGGCAGCAATACGGCTTTGCCAACTGGGACCATCGGCCGTCGGTGCCCACCTCACAATGGCAGCCGGGGCGCATCTATGCGGACCTATATCGTATCCAGGCGAAGCCAGGCGAATATCGGTTGCGCTTTGGCTTCTGGGAGCCGCGTAGCAAGGAACGCTTGGTCGTGCAGGGTAGCGGCGCGCAAGCAATCGATCTGGGGTGGCATTTCTTGCGCTGAAGCAGCTATCGAGAAGAGTTCGCTTGTAGAAGACAGTACATCCAATACATGTCTTCCACAAAATTGCCATTGATCAAGGGAGTACCCTCTCGACGATGATACGTTGTTTACGTTCAATGCGCTCGATAGTCTTTTGGATCTCTTTTACCCTGGTCCTTCTGGCAGCTCTTGCTCTGACTACCTATCGCATCGATGAGCCACCGTGGGAACCGGGCCATCAGTCCTTTCATATGGGGGAATATCCCCGCAACGCGCTCAATTACTTGCGCTATGGCTACCTGCGTACCGGCCTCGGATTGGTTGAGAATCTGGGCGAAGATACGAGTCAGCCGCTCACCTATCGAGTGGATCACCAACCGATGTTGCCGCTGCTCATCTCGCTCGCCTATGCGCTTTTCGGGGTGCATTTTTGGTGCGCGCGTATCTTTCCCGTTCTAATGTGTCTTAGTACATCCCTGGTCACATTCGCGCTTGCGTGGCGACTGATGGGGAATCGCTGGCTGGGATTGCTTGCGTTCGCGTTTTCTGTATTTTCGCCGATGTTTCTCTTCGACGGTCGTATTCCCATGCCCAAAAATGGTGTTGTGTTCTTTGGAATGCTCATGGTATTTTGTTACTGGCAATGGTTGAGCACTGCCAAGAGAACATGGTTGTACAGCCTCTTCGGCATAGCGTGGCTGGCAATTAATACGAACTGGCAAGCCTATTTTACGATCGCCGCGCTTACCGTCCACTATTTGTGGTTTGGCGAGCGAAACGGAAAATGGAAACATGTGCTGTTTGTAGGGGTTGGCGCTGTGCTTATGCTGGCATCCTACTTTCTGTGGACAGCTTGGTTGACCGGCGGGCAGTCAATTCAAACCCAGCTTGACATCTTCCTGTTTCGCACCGGCAGCCGAATCAATGACGACTATGTGTTCACCAGCCTAGAGTGGTGGCAACGACATATCCGTTCTGCTGCCGATTGGCTCACCACACCTGTCGCTCTGTTGGTGACGATTTGGCTCGCTCTTGTTGTTCGAGATGCGCTTGCTCGTAAAGTATCCTCGGCCTCTAGTTTGCTGCTGTGTTTGTTCGCATCGGGTGTTCTGTACAACAGTGTATTCGGGAACTCAGTGATGATCCACGAGTTCGAGATGTGGTACCATTTCGTACCTCTCTTTGCTATCGCTGCAGCGTGGACCCTGCATCGCCCTTGGATCGGACACATTGGACGTGGCATTGTTGCGGTGGTGGTGCTGGGTCTCTTCTTAGACGAGACGATCAACAATTACCTGATGCGCCAGCAAGGCAGCGCCGCTCAGATAAGCGCTGCTTATTTCGTCGGTGATTACCTGCATGCGCGGATTTCATCTGGCGGTCGCTATCTGACCACAGTGATCATCCATCCACGTATCACCCCCACTATTGCTGACCGCCCCTTTGAGATGGTCAAATCGCTCGAGCAGCTACGGGAGAAGTTGCGTCCTGAAGGGCGTTATGAAGCCTTCCTTATTAGCAATGGGAACGATAGTGAACCTGAAGTGCGTACGTATCTGATCGAGCATCATCCGCGGACGGACCTGTTCGGCTATTCCATCTTCGACCTGACGAAAACGGGCTCTAACGTCCTGGTCGAAAACCCGGCCATTTCGCATCCCGTGAGGATCAATTTTGGCGGTGTCATCGAGTACTTGGGCCACGATGTGGAATCGGTAGTCTATCGCAACGATCAAGACATTCCCTGGTGGCAATACTATCTGGTACGTCATGCGGAATTATTGCCCCAATATCGCACCGCGTTTCACGTGGTCAACTACTGGCGCAAGCTGGTCGATGACGCGACCGATTACCGCCTAGTCACGCAGTTCGATGCGCAGCGCGGTCCGGCATACCGCCTTGAGTTGGGCTACCCTGGGTTGGATCGCCTCTATCCGACCTCGATGTGGCCAGTGGGCCAGATTGTGCGCGAGGAGTTCGAGATCGCTGTGCCGCGTGATGCTCCTTCGCTGGTGTATGCGATGTCGGTAGCTGTCCAGAAAGGTGAGCAGTTCCTATTGCCGATGGACGTGCCGTTGCCGACGGACACGTCGGGGCGCGTGCGGGTGGGCTCAGTGGACATCCGTCCGCGCACTGCACCACCGCCGCTTACCGTACCACCATCGCCTCAATATCCCACCTCAGTGAGCGATGGGCGTCTCACCTTTCTGGGTTATGATTTCAACGCCTCGGTGGATGGAGCTACTGTCACCACCTATTGGCAGAAGCTGGCCGAGTTCCCAACGGATTATCGGTTGGGCCTGCGTCTGGAGAACGCTTTTAACCGCATTGATTGCTCGCTGGACAGCGTCCCAACCCGCCTGTGGCAGGTGGGTGGCAGCTACCGGGACAGCTGCACATTTTCAGCGCTGTTGGCGCGGGGCGTATATACGTTATCGTTAGTTGCCCAATTGCCATCGAATGAGATTCTCGATTCGAAAGATACCCGGGTTGTGTTGCCGCTTGCATGGATGGATCACTGCCGCGCGGTCGAGGACTTCATTCTGTTGCAGTTGGGGCAGCCGGATGGTTCGGCGGAGGATGAGCCAGAGCGCGTTGTGCCATCCAAGCCCTGGCAGATAACGTATCAGCTGAGACGCCCGCAGGACGTGGAGGTGGTCATTGGCTGGACGGGTCAGAGTCAGTATGACCAAACCCGCCTGCGCGTTTCGGCCTATAATGAGAACTGGAGGCTTGGCAAAGACAAGTATCTGACCACCTTGGTGGTGCCGAGGGGACATCCGAGCGTCAGCCGCATCAAAGTGCCTGCTTATCTCGCCCGAACGGGCGACAATACGTTGCGTCTGACGATTCCACCCAAGTCTTTGATCGGTTGGAAGGGGTGGGTGGCGAAGGTTATCCCCGATCTGGAGCTCATATTGCGCGATTACGCGCCGCCTTACGCTGGCTGGGTCGAGCCGGACTTCGTTCAGGTGCGTTTGACTGCGCCGCCGTATCGCACCGAGGAAGTGGATGAGATAGGCCACTACACCCCGAGTGATCTGCTCGCTGCACTTCGCGCCCTTGAATTCAACTATGGTGAGTGCGAGAAATCGGCAGAGGTGCATGCATATGCGCAAAGGCTCAAAGAACGAGTCCAAACCCTCGTAGAGATGGTTGACTGGAGCGCTCCGCCGCCAGACATCATGGCATTGCTCGCCGAGATGGCCGACCCGACCATATGGGTATTAGTGCGTGAATGGCTCTCGCAGCAGTTAACAGCGAATCTCGACACCACCTTGGTTGACAGCAATGGAGTGGCCAAGCTCCGTGTCCTGGGGTATAAATTGTGGTCACCTATTCCGAATGAACAGGGCACCGAGCTGCGCCTTTACTTTGAAGTGCTTGATCGGGTGGCTCGGGATTATACCATCTTCC
>QEXY01000058.1 GCA_003130875.1 Ardenticatenia bacterium | reverse complement strand
GGCCTGTGCTCTCGCGCAAGTACAGCTTGTTAGCCAGAGGGAACTGCGAGGCGATCACGAACCCTCCGATGAATGCAAGAGCCAGAAAGATCAGCTGGAGCAGAAGCGCGTCCGGATTGCCTGAATAGGTCGTGGCGACCAAGAGCACCAGAGGGCACCCCAGCGCAAAACCCATTACTGCCAGCTCGATCTTCACAAAGTGCCTGAAGCCCATCTGTTCCAGAATTACCGTAGTCAGCGTTGCCCCGCTTGCTGCTCCGGCCATAAATGATGCCACAAGAAACCCAATCCACGAAAACACATATCCATAAACGGATTGAAATGCAAAAATCAGCACGAGGTCGAAGATCATCCCCGCAAAGCCGGTCGTGATGACGCACAAAAGGGGCCCCGCCCGGAAGAGTCGTGGACTTCTGGGCCGAAAGATGAGGTAGGATGTAAGGGGGATGGCAACCAGAAGAGCGATAGCTGCTACGTTGATCCGCTCCAACCATCCAAAGAGCCGGCGGAGTGATGGAGCAAACAGGGCATTCCAATGGGCGATGCTGTAGAACACCCCTATGGGGCTGAGATCCGTGTTGATTTTCCGAGAGCCGCTTTCGACGAAGCGGTCGAACCAAGCCTGCCATCCGGGATGCAGCTTTTGTTCGATATACCAGGGGATGAGCACCTCTGCCTGGATGTTGCGCTGATCGAGTCGCGCGATGATTTCTTCGGTATCCACCGGCAAAACTTCGGGGGCATCCGACGCCAGGAACAAGTTCGTGCCATCGCCAGGAACCACCCTGACAGTGAGAAAGACGCTTTTCAGCGTGTTGAAAATGCAGCTGTTCAGATTTCTCAGCTCTTCGCTTGAGTACGTCAAGGAGCCGGGCAACCCGAGAACGAGGATGCCCCCCTTGTCCAGCTTCCGCCTGGCAAGTGTGAAGAATTCCTTGGTGAAGAAGCGGTTTGTCTGCAGGGTAGAGGGCTCGGTGATCCCCACCAGGATCAGGTCATAGGTGTTCTGTGTTGCGCTGAGATACATACGGCCGTCGGTGTATTGCACTGTGACCCTTTTGTCGCCGAGCTCGGATTCGGTCAGCGGCGTGGGGAATTGTCTCAGCAGCTCGAGGAGCAACGGATCGAGCTCCGCGTACTCGATGGCCTCGAGCACCGGGTGCTTGAGCGCTTCATAGATCACGCCACCCGCACCGCTGCTCAGGATGAGTATCCTTTTGGGCTCAGGGTGGGCAAGGAGCGGAAGATGCACAAACTCTTCGACAGAGGGGATATCCGGAATCGGTGTTATGAGACTCGGGAGGCCGTCCTCAAAGAAGATGTATTGTCCTTCGTTTTCGATGACGCAAATGTTGCCGTACGGGGAGTTCTGATAATGGACAATATGGTAACCCTGCCACTGCGCCTGAATTGAATAGTGATGAAGGTTGTCCACCTGACCGGCAGAGATCCCATAACTGCACAGGATGGTGAGGGCGCCCAAACCGACTAAGGTCGCCTTTCGAAATAGCCCAGCTTTCCCAGAGAGGACGAGTAGAGCGAGGCACACGATGAAGTTCAACAGGGCAAGCCACACGACTGCCTGAAATGTATGCAAGTGGGGGATCAAGAGATAGGTGCAGACAATCCCGCCGACAAGGGTGCCCACGGTCTCGTATATGTAAACCCTGCCGATAGAAGCGGCCCTCTGGCCGGAAAGCGAGGAATAGATTTGGCAGCTGGAGGTGAACAGGGCGCCGTGCAGTGTGCTCACCGGCAGGAGCAAAAGGAAGGAGGAGTAGAGCATCGGGATCAAACCGATGTTCTCGCCGATGGAAAGGCCCATCGCCCTTTTCAAAATGCGCACCAGAAAGATGACCGCGAGCAGAGATATGAAGAAAAGTGTGGTGATAACTGTGAATACTTCAATCTTGTTTTGGACCTTCTCCGCCTTCCTGCCAAAGAGAAAAGAACCCAAAGCTTCAAGGATAAGCCAGTTGGCCAGAACGATGCCGATGGAGAGCTCGTTGCCCGAGAAAACGATCAAGAATTCCCGCAACAGGAGCACTTCGGCAACCAGTCCGCTCAACCCCATTGTCAATATGGCGATGTGAACGCACGTCCTCATCTTCTACTTATGTCGGGGAGTCAACCGACTTGCGCATAGGTTGCCATTGGAGGTAGGTGAGCGAACGCCAGAGCCATTCCATCGGTCCATATTGGAAGCGCTTTAACCACCAGTTGCTGAACCACACCTGAGCGGCATAAATGACAACCGCAAGCAGCAGGCCGGCCGCTTTGTCAACCTGGCCGAACAAGCCCAGGCCATACCCATAGAAAATCAGGGTGCAGATGATCGACTGGCCCAGATAGTTTGTCAGAGCCATGCGGCCGACCTGAGCCAGCGGAGCAAGGCGCTGTTGCCAGGCTGATCTGCAACTGAGTAGCACCAGGGCGGCAACATAACCCAAGCTCAGAGCTGGCGCGCCAAAGGATTGACCGAGCGTTGCCACCAGCACTTTCAGGCTGGGGATGTAGCGGGGTGAGTCCGGCCCGATCAACGAGGCGAAGGCGATGTTGCCCGTTACACCGATGATCAGCCCCCACACCAGCAATCTGCGGAAAAAGGGCCGATTCCCTTCAAGATCTTCAAAGACTTTCTTCCGGGCAAACCACAGGCCGACCAGGAACATAGCGAACACGCTGGGTGCCAGGAAAAGGGTGGTGAACGCCATGGAATTCAGATCGTAGATCCGTTGGGCAGTGATCTCGACAAAACCACCGCTGGCGTACACCTTATAAGCGCGTTGGATATCGGCAAGGTAGGCCTGCCGTTGCGCTTCGAAATCCTGCCGGATTTGCTCGGCCACGCCGGGCTGAGCACTGCCTAGGGCGATCATCCCAACCGCAAAGGCATAGAAGAGCACCGGGATGAACAGCAAGACGATCACCCAGCGGACGAGTGCATGGGGGCTGGTTTTTCGAAACAGGATCAGCACGAAGCCGAGCAGGGCGTAGAGCGTAAGGATGTCGCCCACCCAGATCAGGTAGGCATGCAGCAAACCGATTCCGAGCAAGACGAACAGTCGCCGGAGATACACAGGGATGAACCGGACACCCTTTTCTGCGGCACGAGCCATTTGCAGGGCAAACCCTAGACCGAACAAGAACGAAAAGAGTGAGTAGAACTTGCCTTCGGCCAGGAAGCGAACCACCCAAACCGCAGCGTGGTCGACCCAGGCAGTCGAGGTCTCCATCGGCGCAACAGCAAGCTGCACCGGGTGGCTGAACAGCTCCATATTGACCAGCAAGATGCCCAGCAGGGCAAACCCACGCAGCACGTCGATGATTGGGATGCGCTTCGCTGGCTCAGTAGGGGCGAAAGGTGATGGACAACCGGTTTCCATGCCTTCCTCCTGGCGGGCATTTGAGAATCTGTCCGATACCCCCGCACTTCAGTTGCGGCAGTATAGGTTAGAAGCGGAGGTAACTCAGTATATCGCGGATGTTGAAAGAAGGTCAATCTATCTCACCTGCCGGATGTATTCCAATCTGGGGGGTGAATTGAAGTGATGGCTCCAGGGCTGCGAGGTCATCCGGCTGCGACCGTGAGGGAGCGGAGGTTCTTGCACCGCAGAGAGCGCAGAGCACGTAGAGGTTTTTTGTCCTCTCCGTGCTCTGCGATACAGCTCCGGCCGCTTGTTGATATGCGCCGCTCGGTTTATGGGGCTGGGAAAGGTCTGCGCGGCGGTGTCATCGGTTGGCGTGCTTTTTAATACACGCACCGCCGCGCTTCGTCCGCAAAGGCGGCGATGAGCGCCGGGTCGGCATCGAAGAAATGGTCCGATGGCGCGAGTACGAAACCACCCCCGCCGCCGGCTGCCTCAAAGCAGCGCCGCACCTCCGCTCGAGTCTGCTCCGGCGTGCAGTTGAGGAAGAAGTGGAACTGGTCGAAGCCGCCGATCATACACACCTTGTCGCCGATGCGCCGCTTTGCCTCTGCCAGGTCCACATCCCCGCCCATTGCCGGCGGGGTGAAGGTCTCCATCGCGTCCACCCCCATTGCCGCGATCATCTCCAGGATGGGCATCATGCCGCCGCAGGTATGATAGACGATGCGCTGGCCGGCGCGATGGGCAGCCTCGACCAATTCGGCGTCGTAGGGCGCGACGAATTCCTCGAAAATCTTGGGCGAGATCACCGTGGTGGAGGCGTCGCCGCCGCCCAACTCCAAGATATCGTAGCGCGCACCCTGCATCGACTCGATGTAAATCTTCTTGCGTCGCTGCAGGATCTTGAGCAGCTCGTGCACCCAGGCAGGATCGTCGAAGGTCTCCATGATGAGCCGCTGTGTGCCGACGAGACAGCAGGCATCCTGCCATGTGCCGGCCTGGCCGAAGACATCAAAAGTGCAAATGTGACTGCGCACGATGCCGCGCTCGCCATACTCCTCCACCACTCGATTGACCCCTTCCACATCGCACTTGGGTGCAGTCGCGTATTTCGCGATCAGCTCGATGTCCGACTTTTCTTTGATGAGGTATTCGCTCACCCACGAGGTCTGCTCGTTGGATTGCAGCGTCATTGTGAGCGTGCCGCCGGGGGTCACGAAGCGGTAGCGCACCGTCTTGAACTGCTGACCGGGTATCTCCTCGGAGAAGACACGCCACTGATCAGTGGCGATGCGATGACTTTCCAGGAAGCCAGGCTCCCCCTGCAGCGGGTCGAAATACTCGCCCTTGTCGGGGTCAGGTCGGTGCAGGGAGATCCACTGGATGGCATCCAGGCCGAAGTGCTCGAAGAACTCCTGGTTCGACATGCCGCCCATATACTTGTTCAGGAAATAGGACATTAGGTGATGGGTGGTCGCAGGCAGATGGTCAGGAATGCCACGTTGGAAAGCGGTCACCAACCTTTGCTTGGGTGTCATAGTCATAGCAATAATCTCCTTATCATGGTTCCAATTCCAAATACCAACCACCTCCGACACCGGTGCTATCCCTTGATAGCTCCTTCGGTCAGGCCAGCGATGAGTTGGTTCTGCATAAACATAAATAGGACGAACACGGGCACGCACACTAACACAGAAGCCGCCATTAAAGCGCCCCAATCGGTAACATGTTCGCCGATGAAGTCCAACACACCCACCGGCAACGTGCGCATGCTCTTGGAGGTCATAAATGCGAGTGAAAAGAGGAGTTCCTGCCATGTCACGAAAAAGACATAGGTGCCGGTCGCCGAGATGCCTGGCAGGCTGAGCGGCAGGATGATGGTCAGAAAGGCGCGCAGACGGGTACAGCCATCGATCATCGCGGCCTCCTCAAGCTCATAGGGAATGCCGTAGAAAAAGCCGCGCAGGAACCAGACCGCCACCGGCACGGTAAAGGTCAGGTAGGCGATGATCAGGGCCGGGTACGTATTGATAAGGCCAAGTCCGGAAAGTATGCGGAACATTGGCACAATCAGCACCGCCAGTGGCAACAGCTGGGTTAGCAGGATAACCACCAAAAGGGGTTTGCGACCTCGAAAGTGCAATCGAGAGAAGCTGTAAGAAGAAAATATAGCAAAGATCAAGGTCAACACAGTAGTTGAGCTGGCGACCAGGATGCTGTTGAACGCATAGCGCAGGAAGACCGGGTTCAGCGCTTTTCCGAAGTTTTCCAGTGTGGGCTCGACTGGCAGAAAGGTGGGGGGGAAGCGAAACGTCTCCTGAGCTGGTTTGAGCGCCACCGATACCATCCATAGGATGGGACAGCTAAAAACCGCTAAGGTGAGTAGCACCAGCACATAGATTATGACCCGATGCAACTTCTTGCGGTACCGGTGCCAAGTTGCCTTGTCCATTCCTGTCATTCACTCCAATTCCTTCGATCACTCCAAAGCTTTCCGTTTGTTGAGCTCGCGGATGTACCACAGGCTAAATATCAATAGTAGCGTAGCCGTGACCAGCCCGAAGGCAGCTGCCATGCTGGTCTTTCCACGTCGGAATCCAAGCTCGTAGATGTAGGTGGGGAAAATGTGCGTCTGATTGATTGGCCCTCCCTCGGTCATCACATAAATGATATCGAAATAGTTGGCCGTCCAGATGGTTGTCAACAGCACGGTGATGCGAATGACCGGGCTGATACTGGGAATGATCACGTACAACAATCGCTTCCAGCCGGTGGCGCCGTCGATTTTGGCGGCATCGAGCAGCTCCTCAGGTACGCCTTGTAATGCTGCCAGGTACATAACTGTTGAAAATGGTGTGCCCTTCCAGATTGCCGAAGCGATGACTCCGAGCATCGCCGTGGACGGCTGCGATAGCCAGGGAATGTTCGGATTAACCACGCCCAAGGTGGCTAAAATGCCATTGACAATGCCCAAATTGGGTTCCAGCAGCAACCGCCACAGCAAGCCGGTGATCACCCCCGGAGTGACCCATGGAAGAATGATCAAAGCGCGCGCCAGAGTACGACCATAGAACTCTTGGTTGAGGAGCAACGCAGTGGCCAATCCTAATCCAAATTGAAATAGCACCACCACGCTGGTCCAGATGGCCGAATTGCGGAATACCAGCCAGAAGATGGAAGACTGTAGGATATTGGTGATGTTCCTCAGACCGACAAAATTGCCTTGTGGATTGATAAATTGGACATCCAACAGGCTCAAGTAGAAAGCCTGTAGTATAGGGTAGACAACGATCAGACCGATCAGAATGAAAGTGGGCAAGATAAACAGGTAAGGCAATGTTCCAGCGAAAAGCGAATGATCACGGACTGTCCAAAACAGCCGACGCACTTCTCTAATCAGGCCGGAACTGGATGAAACGAGCGCTTTATCTGTGCTTGTCACCGATGCCTCTATTTCGCCAAAAGAAGTGGTTGGTCAAGCATTTGTATCAAATATCACGGAACAGTGGGGAGGCAGCAGCTGCCTCCCCACTGAAACAACGATCCCGCCTATTGGGCCATCAAGACCTCATTGATCACCATCGCCGCGTTGTCGGCAGCTGTCTGGACGTCACCGCCAGCCCAGATCTCTTGCATCATGTCCTGCTGGGCCTTGGAGACATCAAAGTAGACCTTGGACAATGGACGTGGGAGGCCGTTGTTAACCGTATCAAAAATGATCTGTGGCCCTACGCGCAACTCCTCGATGAACTCCTTACCAGCGTCCAGGCGCGCCGGGATAAGAGAGTTCACTGTCTTCTGAACCTCCTTGTTAGCGCCCAGAAACTCGACATATTTCCATGCTTCGTTGGGGTGTTTGGACGCTTTGTAGATCGAGAGGTTCCAGCCGCCAAGTGTGCCACGGAAGATTTTACCTTTGGGCGCGGGGGTCATCGCCACACCCCAGTTGAGCTCAGGGAAGCCCTTGAAAGTATCCTGCTGCCATGAGCCGGCCAAGATCATGGCCACCTTGCCGGAGGTGAACAATGCTACGGCATCGGACTCGTTGCGGCTGGCAGTGCCAGGCGGTGCATACGCTTCCAGCTCCTTCAGGAACTTGAGTGCTTCGACCGCCTCTGGCTTATTGATGACTGCCTCCGTACCTTCCGGATTGATGATGTCCCCGCCGTTGGAGCGGATGAACGAGTCCATAATGCAGGTGATCATCTCCCCCATGCCCATGATGGCGATGCCATACTGATCGGGCGGGTTGTTGAGCTTTTTGGCATACTCCAGGAGCTCGTCCCAATCCACCGGTGGCTTCTCAGGATCCAGGCCAGCCGCTTTAAACATATCCTTGTTGTAATAGAGCTCCTGCCAGACATCGTTGTTCAAGGGGATTCCCCAGACCTTGCCACCCCACACATTCGAGTCCCACGCGCCGGGGAAGAACTGATCGCGCGTCAGGGTTGACTTGGCGAGAAAGTCATCGAGCGGGATGATTGCGTCCGAGGCAGCCCACTGTGCCATCCAGATCTGATCGAGCGTGGAAATGTCTGGCGGTGTGCCACCTTGTACTGCAATCAACAGTTTATCGCGATACTCGGCATATGGGAACACAGTGACGTTAATCTTGATGCCAGGGTTCTCTTGCTCGAACTGCGCGATTGCCTTCTGTTGTGCCTCCAGGATTTTCTTGTCCGACTGCTGCATATCCCAGATTTCGACGGTGACGGTGGCTTGCGCACTTGGATCCGCTGCCAGCGCTGCAGGTGCGAGCACCAGTAACATGCTGGCAATCACAATCAGGTAAAGCAGTTTCTTGGCCATGTTTTTCACTCCTCCAGTGAATCTTTAGAGTGCTCAAGAATCGACAAATTCAGCATTACTGACACATAAAACAAAACAAATATGGTTCACATCCCTCCTTTCTGTAAATTACAAGTGAATCCTGTAAGCCGCTAAACCCCATAGGTGTCAGCTCCCTCTGGCATTCTCGTCAATAAGAGCGGAACCATCAGCTGTGGTCACCTCGATGCCGCGCTCAATGAACGCCCAGCGCAGCTGCGGGCTGATGCCGGCATCAGTGACCAAGCGATGGATCATCTGCAGCGGTGCCACTTTGACCAGCGACTCGACGCCCAGCTTGGTGTGGTCAGCCAGCAGGATCACCTCGCGGGCCGCTTTTACCATCATCAGCTTGACCGCCGCTTCTTGGATGTTGGTGTTGGAGAGGCCAAAATCCAGACTTACACCCGTACCGGTGATAAACGCTTTGTCCGCGCGCAGGTCATATAGAGATGCTTCTGCAGCCGGTCCTGAAAGCGCCATGCTTTCGCGCCGCAACGTGCCCCCCGTGGCCACCACCGTGATGCCTGGCTCATCGCCCAGCTCGGCCAGCACGGGCACTGAGTTGGTGATAACCGTGATGTTCTGTCGGCCGCGCAAGTGCTGCGCCAGATAGGCAGTGGTGCGGCCGCTATCCAGGATGATAGTATTGCCCGGATGGACCATCTCGGCTGCTGCGCGCCCAATGCTGCGTTTGAGCATGTCAATTTCCTGTTCGGCGTCCTGGCTGGCATCCACGAATTGCAGATGAATGCCGAGGGAATGGGCATAAGTGCGCATAGCGCGCTGAATGTTGCGATACCAGTCGTGTTCGCTGAAGATCACCACCACGCCCACCCGCCGTGGCTTGGGACGATCGTGGCACTGTCCAAGCAAGGTGTAGGCGATGCTGGCGCTCGACAGGCGGGTGGCGATGGGCCAATTGACGGACCACGCACCATTCTGATCCTCTCTGCGATAGTACTGCTCAAGCGATTCGCATGTGACCAGCGCATGCGGGGTGACAATGTGACGTGGCAGGGCGCAACGATGATAGGCACAGATGGCGGCATCTACACACGCCCGTCCAACCACCTCCGGGAACATCGCAATGCTCGCCTTGAAGGGCCCTCCACTGCTCAACGCATCACGTGCCCTGTCACCCTCCAGGCCGAATGAAACCACCAGCAGATGGCGATCATCACGCCCAACGACGCGACATGCCTCAAGAGCAGCTAATGCAGAGTCATCGTTCACACCACAGACCACATTGATGCCCGGATGCACCATTAGGGCATCCACAGCAATTTGGTGAGAACGATGCCACAATGCCTCTCCATTTACTTTCAGTAAGGTATATCCACCGGGTAGAGTACTGTGCAACCCTTCGGCAAAACCACGGGCTCGTGCTTCGCAATTGGGCAATTGCTTAGCAGTGACAAGCAAGATTTCGATCTTATCACCCATAATCCTGGGGGCATTAAGGCCCACCCAGCGTCCCAATTCCAGCCCGGCGCGATAGTCGTCGATAGATATAGTAGTGATAGCTCCCTCACAAAAGGTTGACTCAGCAATAATGGGAATCCCTTTTCGGTGTGCACGTTCTAGAATTAACTTGAGCGCTAGAGTGTCTTCTGGAGAAGTGATGATCAACACGTCACAATGATCGAGCAGGGCGGTGCGTGTCTCCTGGGCAATATGCCAGTTTGCCGAGGGAGAAGGCTGACGTGCAAGGTTAGGCAGCATGGCACCTCCATGGGTGCGCAAGAGCAAGCCTTGTCGCTCCAGACGTTCCAGGTCGCGTCGCGCTGTCACGGGTGAGCACTGGCACATCGCGCAGATCTCACTCACCGTGACGACACCGCGTTGCTGTAATGCACTGAGGATGGCCACCTCGCGTTGACCGGGTATCATTGCCGTCTCAGATGATGATCATTTCTGAGCTAATAAAAACGTAACATGCTGCTTTTCTATCATCATATCGACATCCATAGTGGTCGTCAATGGCGCAAAGCGATTGATTTTGAACGTTTTGTGCTGCTTGGCACACATTCACGTGGTCGGAGCAATTGTGCCATCTATGACTTTGCCATCCTAGACAGGAGCACCCACCCAAGTGTGGAGAATCGAGGGCGCGAGTTGACCATCAATTTTTCATTTGCTCGCAATAAGGGTTGATTTTCTTTGAAATTGGTGGTATAATAGACTTGTCATAAAATATGTATCGTCTCGCATCTTGACGTCGACACAACCCCCAAGTTGATAGCAGATTAAGAAGCGAACCACGCACCCTTTGCCCCGACAGTGCGGCAGTGCGTGGTTTTCATTTGAGCGAGTGCCTTCCTGCGACGAGGCACGCTGAGTTTGATCTCGTCTTGCGCCGGCACACCATGTCCAGGCGGGATGAGATCTTTCTTTATGTTTCGAATGAGGAAGCGCACAAAAATGCAACAACCGGGATCACTTCCTACGGATACCACCATCATCGGCCGCGTGATCGGCAAATATCGAGTCATCGAGCCCATCGGCGGCGGCGGCGTCTCCACCGTATATAAGGCATATCAGCCAGACCTGGATCGCTATGTAGCGCTCAAGATCCTTTCGCCTTACCATGCCGACCGGGCGGAATTCGCGCGTCGGTTTGTCCGCGAGGCACGTGCAGTGGCTGCGTTATATCACCCTAACATCCTGCCCGTCTATGACTTCGGCGAGCACGACGGCCTGCGTTATATTGTGATGCGCTACGTGGAAGGTTCTCGCACACTCAAAGATGAGATGGCCTACTTTATGAGCTTGATGCGCGTCGTGGATGTGGTCAGTCAGGTGGCTGGCGCGCTCGACCATGCCCATCACCACGGTGTGATCCATCGCGATGTGAAGCCCAGCAACATCCTGATGGATGGGCGATGGGCGTTGCTCACCGACTTCGGCCTGGCCAAAACCCCTTACGAATCAGGTGATCTGACCCAATCGGGCCTCGGCGTGGGCACGCCCGCTTACATGTCACCTGAGCAAGGTCAAGGATTGCCCTGTGATCATCGCACCGATATATACTCACTGGGCGTCATTGTGTATGAGATTCTGACCGGCGAGGTGCCCCACAATGCCGAGACCCCTTTCGCAATTGTGCTCCGACGTGCCACCGAACCGCCCGAGATGGCCTGCACGCGCTACCCTGAAGTGACGAACGAGGTGAAAGCGGTTGTCCTCAAGGCACTAGCCATTGATCCAGCGGATCGCTTTCAATCCGCCGGTGCCTTCGCCTGCGCGCTTCGCAAAGCAGTGTTGCAGTGTAGCACAGAACCAGAAGACGAATCCGCCAGGACCACCCGGCGCGCATTCCGTATACTGCCTATGCCTGCTAGATGGTTCCACAAGGGACGCAGTCAAAGAGTGTTGAGATGGGGTATGCGGCGGGCAGCACCGTTTGGCGCTTTGGCCATCGCTGCGCTGAGCGTGGTGACCACGGCCTATCTGGTGCTCAGCAGCATGGACTGGTTCGTGTCATCCTCGCTCCTTGCACAAGTCACCGCTGCTCCGTCTGGGGAAGCATTCCTGGCCCGACAAGCGATCTCCGATGCCACAAATCCTCCCTCGCCAGTACCACCCCCACTTCCGGCAAGCACATTGTCGGCAGAGGACGGCGTGTTATATCACATCAGGGATGGCGACCGCGAGAGATTGCGCATCATTCGCTTGACGGGGGACAAGGATGTCCAGCTGACCGATGATTTCTCATCAGTGACGGGTAGTTTCTGTGGCAAGAGTACACAGGTGCTAGTGCAGGCAGAGGACGGAGGGGAGACAACGTTCTATCTGCTGAACACCGATGGCAGCAATCGACAGGTGCTCGCCGAGGGCGTGGAGGAAGGCTGGGCACACTGCTCTGAGGATGGGCGCACAGTGCTGGGGGCTTGGCGCAGAGGAACGGAATGGGAGGTCGTCGTCCTGGACGCTGAGGATGCGCACCGCACCGTGCTCGCTCATGGTGTTTCGGCGCTCGAAGTCAGCTGGGATGCCCAATGGCGTGTTGTGGCTATGCTAGAGAGAAAGAGCAACTCTCATAGTATCCGTCTCGTCGATCTGAGGGGACATGAAGTTCCCAGCTTGGAGTGTGACCGCTGTGTCATTGGGCTGTCCAGTCCGCTCGTCTCCCCTGATGCGCGTTGGCTGCTTTACCGCATCTGTCAGGATGCCACCACCTATGCATTGAAAATGGTGGACATCAAGAACGGCGATACGTTGCAGCTGGCAACCAGCTTCGCGCTTCCGGACGTGTCGTTCGCTCCTTCGGGAGAGAAGCTCCTGGTGAGTGTTATGCCCGTCGCAGATGCCTCTCTTGAACTGCACCTGCTCAACCTGGCGGACGGGCGCAGCGTCTCTTTGTTGAGCGGTGAGGCGGTGGGAGGAACATTCTCACCCGATGAGCGCTGGCTGACGCTATGGATGCGGCGTGGTGGTATGGATCACCTGTACATAGCGGACGGCGATGGCGGCTCTGTCACCGAAATAGAGGAGGCCAGTCCAGCAGCCGAGTGGTTGGGATTCTCGGCGGATGGAGCATGGGCGCTGGCTGCTGTCTTGCGTGATGGCTACTATCACGTTTACCGCGTCAGTGCGGATGGGACGCAGGTGCAAACCGTGGTCACAGCACGTCAATCTGCTGACTGGTATGCAGATGCCTTCTTCTCCACCGATAACGAGCAGCTGTTGGTGCGTTTAGGTCACTCCTCTCCTCAGCGCCATAGCATGTACCTGGTGAACCTACGAAACAGTCGGTGGACCGAGCTGGTACGCGATGCCGAATGGCAACCGACGGCTGCCTTTACCGCGGACGGCCAATATCTCGTCTTCGAGTCTAACCGGCGCGGTGGGCGTGCCATCTACGTAGCCGATCTCGAGCGGGGGACGACCCGCTGGTTGGCGGACGGTTTCGCACCAGTACTCGGGATGCGACCTCGTGTTATTGCGCGTCATCACGCGCCGTCGGCGTCCCGGGACGAGCCTGTGGCAAACCCGTGTGCGTTTTTGTTCGAGGACAAACGGCGCGAGGTGTTGCGCACCGTCACTCCCTCTGCAACACCTGTGCCCACTGCCACTCCAACGCCTCAGCCCTCACCGACGCAGCCCACGCCTGAGGTGTGGCCTAAATTTATTCCTCCTACATCGAATCTTGAAACACCGCCGTCTGCATCCGAGCTTGCCTCGCCTCCCGGATCACCGGAGAGTTCTTACGCAGCACCACAATCCTTGCCCACTCCTTCGAACCCACCTGTCCAGTTCCCGATGTTGACCCTGGAGACTTTTGCACCTTCGAACAGTCCACTCGGACAGTCCGTCACGCTGGGCGTGCGCAACATCTGGGGCATGCCCGATGAAGTGTACGAGTTTCTGTGCACCGTTTATGCGCCCGGGGGTGGTGCTGCCAGTGCCTCTGGTGTCATCCGTGGAGATGCCTGGAGCTACCTGCTTTATCCAGAAGAATTTGCCGGGGCGACGCTATCTGTCGGCGGGGATTACACTATGGTGTGCACAGTAGCGGGTCAGCAGGTCACCGCCCACTTCTTCGTGGATGAGGACATCCGCAGTGCCACTGTGGGAGATGACCCATGACATTGTGTCCGAGGGGTGGTGTTTCAGGATGCTCGGTGGAGTCACGGCAACAGCCCAAACAGCTCGGTCGCCACGCGCCGGAACATCCTCAGCCTAGGCAGAGATGCTGCAGGTAATATAGGTGTTGCTGGGAGAAGGGACTGTCCTGTTTGCCATCGGGACACATTTTCAGAGGGTGTTGAAAAAGTCCCTTGACCGCTCAGATTTTCATAGGAAAATGGGCCGATAAAGCAGGTAACTAAAGAGTTTTTCAACACCCTCATTTTCAACGGTTCGATATAATACATATAATACGATTAATATGATTGACCACCCTCCGCACGCGCGGGTTCGCCGCCATCCACCAACCCACCCCGAAGAACAGCAGCGAGACACTCACTGGGAG
>QEXY01000057.1 GCA_003130875.1 Ardenticatenia bacterium | reverse complement strand
TTGGTGACCTCATCCCGGGTGCGTTCGATGGCGCCAGCCAGTTCGGTGGGGGTGATGTCGCCGTTGCGCGCGCTGGAAAGCAAGGTACGCAGGTCCTGCACGCGGTCACGCACTTCACGCAGACGCTGATTACGCTCGCCCCATACTTCTTGAGTTTCGCCCCATGCATCGCCCGGTGGGGCCATTTGGGTGTTGAGAGAGGCTCCAGGGGTGAAACGTTGGGATGCATTCTTCTCAGTTGAGAATGGTGTACCGGTGATCATCGCTGCCCTATCCTCCTGTGTGCAAAAGTTACACCCAGTTGCTTGGCTGCGGAGGTGACCGTCTCGAACCCGACCAGAACGGAACATCTAAACACACTTGACGTAACATGGTATATCAGCCAGTGTTCGGGTGCAAATTGACAGAAGAAAGCAAGGTGCATTTCAAATTGGGAAGCAAGCTTGAGAAGAATACCACGTGGCATCGAAGCAGTGGCCCACAATGACCGGGCTATATGGGAAAAGTGTTTCAAGCGAAAAGCCCTGGACCTAAATTCGAGCCTTTTTGAGGCAACCTCGTTTTGTGTTACAATGGGAGGTATGCTGAAAGGTTTTGAGGAGGTCGAACACACCGCTGACATCGCTTTGCGCGTGCGCGGGCGCGATCTGCGCGAGCTGCTGGTGAACGCTGCCTTGGGGCTGGGCACACTATTGACCGATCATGTTGACATGCCCGCGGAAGCGGTCCAGACACGTCCGGTCGAAGTGGACGCATTTGACCCGGAGAGCCTGTTGGTCGGCTGGTTGAGTGAGCTGATTTACTGGGCGGAAAAAGATCGCTTTGTCTGTCGCGCGGTCGAGATGCAAGAGATTTCGTCAACGCACCTGAAGGCGATATGCATCGGAAGCTGTGTGCCCGAGTTGCGCCACCATATTAAGGCGGTGACATACCACAACCTACAAATCGTTCAGACGGATCAGGGTTTGGAGACAACTGTGGTGTTTGATGTGTGAAGAGGGTAGGAGGAGACCAAAATGGTAGACAGTCGAGCGATCAAACGGATAGACAAATATCTATATGAAATTGATGCGTCGTTCCGCGATGATATGCGCGTGCCGGCGCGATTGTATACCGACCCCGAGCTGCTGGAGCACGCGCTGGGCGACGCCAGCGTGGACCAGCTGGTCAACACGGCCACGCTGCCAGGCGTGGTCAAATATGTGCTTGCCATGCCGGACATCCACCAAGGGTACGGTTTTCCCATCGGAGGCGTGGTAGCAACCCAACTGCCTGACGGCATCATCTCACCGGGCGGTGTTGGTTACGATATCAACTGCGGTGTGCGCCTGCTCGGCACTCACATATCAGAGGAAGAAGTCAGACCCTATTTGGACGAGCTGGCAACTGCCATTTACAACCATTGTCCCAGTGGGGTAGGCAAGGGTGGCGAGATCAAGCTCAAGACGGGTGAGTTGGATCGAGTCTTAGAAGAGGGCTCGCGTTGGGCAAAATCACGCGGGTTCGCCACCGACGAAGATCTGGAGCGCACCGAAGTGGGTGGGTGTCTGGAGGGAGCTGACGCTGGTGCCGTTAGTGCGAAGGCCAAGGAACGTGGCCATGATCAGGTGGGCACCCTGGGCGCCGGCAATCACTTCATCGAAGTGGACGTCGTACGCGACATCTACGACGAAGAGGCCGCACAACGGTTTGGTCTGTTTGCAGGACAGATCGCTGTCCAGATCCACTGCGGTTCCCGTGGGTTGGGCCATCAGGTCTGCACCGATTATGTACAACGCTTCCAACAGGCCGTCCAAAAATATGGCATCCGCCTGCCCGACCGCGAGTTGGTATGTGCTCCGCTCAACAGTCCGGATGGCCAGGCATATCTCGCGGCTATGAAGGCAGCGGCAAACTACGCCTTCGCGAACCGCCAAGTGCTGGCACATCACGTGCGGCGTGCTTTCGAGGAGGCGCTGTCGGGAAAGGTGCGCAATCCTTATGTGTTCCAGGTGTACGATGTGGGACACAACATGGCCAAAATTGAGCAGCACGAGGTAGATGGCGAGCGCATTACCGTCTGTGTCCACCGCAAAGGTGCCACGCGCGCTTTCGGACCCTATCATCCCGACATTCCCTCCGCCTATCGCGACGTAGGACAACCGGTGCTGGTGCCTGGCTCGATGGGAACTGCCAGCTGGGTACTACGCGGCACGGAGGAGGCGATGCGTCAGACTTTCGGCTCCACATGCCATGGCGCGGGTCGCGCTATGAGTCGCACCCAAGCTAAGAAAAAGGTCTGGGGCGGTGAGCTGCGTGAACAGCTGGAAGGCCAAGGGATTCGTGTCCGAGCTGGTAGCATGTCAGGCCTGGCAGAGGAAGCCCCGTCCGCCTATAAAGACGTCGACCGCGTCGTGGAGGTGATGCACGGCTCCGGCATCGCCACGAAAGTAGCACGTCTGGTGCCCATCGCCATCATCAAGGGCTAGACCGATCGAGGGTGGCCATGCCCCAACTGGTATGGCCACCTCGATCTGCAACATACCCCTACAACAAATTGGGAACAAGCGAGCGGTACACAGCCAGCGTCTTCTGGGCAGCGCTTTCCCAAGAGAACTGAGCGGCACGCATCAGTCCATTCTGGCGCATCGTCTCGCGCAGGTCACTGTCGCGCCATACTTCCCCGATCGCCTCTGCCATTGCCGCGCTGTCCCGAGGGTCAAAATAATACGCCGCATCACCGCCCACCTCAGGTAAGCTGGAGGTGTTACTACATACCACTGGCGTGCCACATGCCATCGCCTCCAGCAGCGGCAGGCCAAATCCTTCATATAGGGAGGGCTCGACCAGCAATGTCGCCCCGCTGTAGATGGCCGGCAGGTCTGCATCCCGAATGTGTCCGGTCAGGATCACTGCATAACGCAGCTCCGACTGATGGAGCTTCTTGAAGAATCGCTCATACAGCCAGCCTTTGCTTCCCACAACCACTAAACGTATCGTCGGGTCGCTGCGCTGGAGCACCTGCAATGCATCCAGCAAACGTTCGAGATTCTTGCGCGGTTCGATGGTGCCCACGCGCAAAATATAATGCTCAGGGAGACCATAGCGCTCGCGCACATGCGCGATCTGTTCAGCTGTGGCTGGCTTGAAGTGAGGAGCAGCAGCCTCGTGAATGACAGTGATCTTTTCCGTCGGCACCGCATACAGGCGCATCAGGTCACGCTTGGTCGCTTCAGATACAGCAATAATGGCATAGGCACGACGGCAATAGAGCGGCATCGTGGCATTGAGATACCAGAAATTGAGGCGCTTGTGATGTTCCGGAAAGAGGCGAAAGATAAGATCATGCACAGTGAGCACAGTTGGTATCCGCTGTAGAGGGAGCAATAAATGCTCTGTGGCATGGAACAACTCAGCATCTGGCAACAACGGATCAAAGTGAAAACCCAACAGGTGACCCAGCCAGACCGCCATGCGCCACGGTTTGTATCCCGCATATACCCTGCGACTTGGCAGGCCATTTAATGCTGGTGGCAGGCAGGACTTGTGGAGACCTGCATTATAGAAAAGTGCACAACGTGTCGGTAACAGTGCTGCCAGTGCACAGGCCAGACTCTCCGCGTAACGTCCCAAGCCTGCGCGTGCGTGAACTGCCGCAGAAACATCAATGTAGATACTCATCGACAGGCTTAGCGCAGTACCCTCTCGTCGCCCACACGTCGCGTAATGTGCTGATCGTCCAGATACTCCAGCAATGCCAGCGCATACTTGCGGCTGGTGTTAAAAGCATCCCGCAACGTCGCGACGTTGACACTGCCTCGCTCGGCAATGGTGCGTTTCACCCATGCCACCATCTCCGCATAGGTCTCTGGCAAGATCAGCACATCGGCGCTAAGGCGCACCAGCTGACCATTTTCTATCAAAGCCTGTGTCACCGTCTCACCCAGCCATGCGACCACCTCTTTGTAAGAAGGGGATGTGTACGGATGGGCGCGAAATTGGTCGAGCACTTTGTCAATCGAGCGCTGCTGATCAGGTGAGAACTGCACCCGATGATCCGGATGATGCACAAGGGAATTCACTTCTGCCAGAGCGCCTTGATCGATCGCACGTGCGAGCGCTTCGTTAAACAAGCGTGTTTCCATTTTCAAGCGGCTCTTCAACATCTCGCGTGGGATGCCCTGTCGCAGAGGGTGATCCCGGTGGAAACGAGACACTTCCGTCACGATCCGGTTCAGCAAAGTGTTCCAACCACCTGACGAGGTGATGTAGCGGTTGCTCGTCAACAGGGTATCGATGCTACAGTCGGCTGCCTTATCTGGCTGCAAGCAGAACACGTCCCCTTGCTGCCACAATCGTGCCAGTGCCTGGAGGGCGGCCGCGTTTGGCATAGCGACCTTGTCGAGCACTTCACGTACCGGCAAAGGCCCATATCGATCCAACACGTCGAGGATCAGCTCGGCCGGTGTCCCGTGCGCGAGGATCTCCAGCCGCTGAATGATTTCAGAGCGAAAACGACGGTGACGGCGCCGGGGCAGTGCATCCACGATCACGCCACCGCCGATAGTAAGGGAGGGAGAGGGCTGACGGATGATGAAGCGATCACCTTTGACCAATGGGATCGGTCGTGCTAAGCGCAGCTGCACCCAGCCACTCTCGCCCGGCACCAAGCTCTGCGCGCCGAGCAAGCGCACAAAAGCAGTGGTCTCCGCAGCGCCGCTGAAGAATTCGACCTGTTGGTTGTGACGCAACGCACGGGGAGCTTCAGCCAGATAATGGAGCTGGGCATCCACCAGCTGGGTGGGTTCTAGCCATCCGGGAATAGTCAAAACGTCACCCCGCGCGATCTCCTCTGGGCTGACCCCCACCAAGTTGACAGCTACACGACTGCCCGGCTGTGCAATTTCAATTTTTTGCTTGTGAGTCTGCAATCCACGCACCCGTGCTTCGAGGCGTTGGGGCAGAATCTCCACTTCTTGTCCCACGCGCAGACTGCCGTCGATCAACGTACCAGTCACCACTGTGCCAAAGCCGACGATTGTGAACGCCCGGTCAATCGGCAGACGCGGCCTGCCACGATCAAGCCTTGGGGGCACTCGTGCCAGAACCCTATCCAACGCATAGCGCAGCGCCTCGAGGCCCTCACCTGTGACGGCGGAGACCGGCACCACAGGCGCTCCCTCCAAGACAGTGCCCTCCACAATCTCTAAAACTTCAGCCTGGACGAGCTCAATCCACTCGGCACTCTCCGCCAGATCGATCTTGGTGAGCGCAATAACACCAGTCGTCACCTGCAGCAGATCCAAGATGGCCAGATGTTCGCGCGTCTGCGGCATCACCCCTTCATCAGCTGCGATCACCAACAGGGCAGCATCAATGCCCCCCACACCGGCTAGCATGTTTTTAATAAAATCCTGGTGTCCGGGAACGTCCACTATTCCGACCTGTTCACCAGACGGCAAGGTCATCCAAGCGAATCCCAGGTCGATGGTCATCTGACGTTCTTTTTCTTCTTTCAGGCGGTCTGGATCGATGCCGGTGAGCGCTTTAACCAGGGTGGATTTCCCGTGATCGACGTGGCCGGCGGTGCCAAGAACGCGCAAGGACGCTACTCCTCTTTCTCCATCACCTGTTCAAACCGAGTCTGCCATTCTTGAGCGGCCATTGTGCGCATCTGTGCATCTTCCTCGGCAATCTGAATCAACAGCTGGATGCGCTTCTCAAGCGCGCTTACCCGTCCACTCAGGACCGAGATCTGGTCATTCAAGGTCGCCAACGCGCGCTCATAATCAGCCCACTGGCGATCCCACTCCGAGATATATTTCTGCCAACGTTGTTCCTGCTGAGTTTGCCACTCCTCTAACTGGGTCTTCTGGCGGTTTTGGGAGAGACGCAATAGTTCAGCCGTCTCTTGCTGCTCGCGCGCGATCTGTTCTTGAAAAGCTTGCAATCCTTCAGTTGCCTTTTTGACAACTTGATGGTATTCGGCATATTGCTCAATGCGCCGCTCGAAGTTGTCCATACGTTGGCGATAAGTGTCGATCTCTTCAGCCCACAGCTTGATCTGGCGGTCGATCTGAGCTTCCAGAAATTGGCGTTTTTCAAGGTCGCGGCCCTGACTCTGGCGCAGCTCGTCTAGCTGGGCACGCAATTCCATCAAACGTGGGGAGAGCTGCTCCAAATACTGCAAGCGTGGCAGCAGTCCATCCACACGCCGGCTCACCTCGATAATCTGCGTCTGCAAGTCGGCAACCCGCCGTACATCCTGACGGTGCTGTTCCTCAAGAAAGCCAGCGGTACGTGTCCACTCATCGCGCTGCCTGACCAAGTTCTCAACCGCTATCTGGAGCTTGGCGAGCTCACCACTCAAGCGTTGCATATCCACCCGCCGAGCGGCCATTTCCTCGTCATACTTTCGGTATTTCTCAATCTCCTTGCGGAAATCGTTGACAGCATTTATGAGAGTGGCGATCTCCGCTTGACGTGCCCGGTCGCTCTCCTGAAGCGCCTTCTGCCGTTGCGCTTCTCCTCGCTCCAGCATGGCGTTGACCTGCTCTTTGAAGCGCTCGAAATAGCCCTCCAGCAAGTTCAAGCGCTCCAGCTGAGCGCTTAGCAAGCCGAATTGTGTTTCCAATGCTGCGATACGCTGTTCCGTTTCATCCCGCCCACTGCTCAACCGTTCGACCTGTTGACGCAGCTGCTCGAGCACGCGGCGATCTTGCTGGTGTGCCTGATCGAGCCAGTTGACCATTTGCGACAACTGGCTTTGCTCCATGGTGAGAACCTCCTTATGCCCCTGGGGATCCCATCAAGGACGCCAGAACGGTTCCTGTTCGTCCACATCGGGTGTGTTGGTCAAGTTGATCACATTCTGTCCATCAGACGACATCACAAAAATGTCCCAATTACCGGTACGGTTTGAATAGAACATAATCTGTCTACCATCTGGTGACCAGACCGGACCGTGGTCCGCAGCGCCGGGAAAGTTGCTCACATTGCGCTGATTCGACCCGTTCCCATTCATCACGTAGATCTCAGTGTTCCCATCGCGGTTGCTTTCAAACGCGATGCGCCGGCCGTCCGGCGAATACATCGGTGAGAGATCATTGCCTTCGGCAAATGTCAGGCGACGTTCTTGTTCCGGCCTGGCACCTTGCCCGTCTGGCCCCGGTGCCGGCATCACATAAATATCCCAATTGTTCTCCCGCTTGGCAGAATATGCCATCCATTTATAGTCTGGAGACCACACGGGTGACAGTCGACTGACACCGTCACTCGTGATCGGATAGGTGGCTGTGCCATCAGCACGTGCGACAAACACTCGCCAGTAACCACCACGATTAGACGAAAACGCGATCAGAGCGCTGTCTGGCGACCATCCAATGGTCCAATCATTCGCAGGGTGACGTGTGATGTTGACCGCGCGTGCTTCGTATTGTTCAGGTGCTATGCGACTGGCCTCAACACCGCTCGGCCCCAGCACGTTCGGCGCCGACATCACCATGATTTCGCGGTTCTCACCTCGTTTTGAGACATAAGCAATCCAACGACCATCTGGCGACCAAATGGGGGTGATATCTTCATTGTTGGTGAACGTCAGCCGCTGACGCCCGGATCCGTCCACATTCATCACGAAAATCTGCCAATTTGGAATGTCACCCACGCCACCTACACTGCGCGCACGGAACACGATGGAAGGCATTGTACGGGTGATGATGATGGGACTCGTCGGAGTAGGAGTCGGTGGTAGCGACGTCGGGGTAGGGGTTGGAACCAGCGAGATGGCATCCACGAGCAATGGTGAAAGGGTCGGTGTGGCAGGTGTCTCAAAGAGCCCCACTTGCCAAACGCCGGCGAAGATCAACCCCCACAATAAGAGCCCCAGCAAAGCCGTAGTCCCTAATCCGGCGATGACCCAGTGCCCGAAGGTCCATGCAGATGGGGACTTTTCGTCCTCCGGCTCGGGGACAGCCTCTGCTACCGTGGCGGGTGTCTCCAGACGTTCCCAGTCGATGCCGTCCAACACCCTTTCTGGGACGAAATGGCGTTCCACCCAGTAGCTGAACAGCTTCACTGCAAAGCGATAGCTGAGTGCCCCCATGCGCACCAGTACGCCTTGTCTTGCCAGTTGATCAAGTGCTCTGACGATCGGCTGCGCGGGAATCTCGCTGTCAAACCGTTGCAAGTAGGCCACCACTTCCTGACGGGTTGTCAATCCGTGGGTGCCCTTCAAGCGGCTCATCGCCACCAGGGCAGCACGTTCCACTGCGTCCGCACGTTCCCAAATCTCCTGGAAACGCAAATCAGTTTGACGAAGGAGCTCTTCCAGCACAACATCCACATCGCTCTGGTTGAGATTGCCATCCCGTGCACATCGCTCAAACAGGGCATAGCAAAAGCGTTGCAAATAGTAGGGATGGTTGGAAGCGAGATCAGCGACACGCCGCACCGCTCCAGGGTCGAAGCGGATGATGCTCTGAGCCGGACGCGTGATAAGCTGCTGGGCATCCTCATTGCTCAACGGCCCCAGGTGAAGGATTTCAGCGCCATGCAATAAAGGATGACTGAGACGTTCGAAGGCAACATCGGACATGGTCAAGAGCAGGCGCAAGAAGGGCACCGTCTCTAATAGGTGCATCAAAACCTCTAGCACACGTGTGCGTGCCGCCTCGTCCGGTTGTCCATGTTGCCCGGTCCACAATAAGTGGAGATCATCCAGTATCAGCAATATCGGGCGCGTTTCCCCTGGAGCGCACAATCCATGCAACAAATTGCGGAGATAGTTCGATGGATCCTCGTCTGGATCGCCAGGAAGAAATTCTGGCGTACCCCCTGAACGTTCGCCAATCGCAGCTGCGAGCGCATTCCATACTTCTGGGAGCGCACATCCCTGGTAAGGCTTGCATGCAAACAAAACGCAGAGCGATGCGTCCGGAGGTAGCTCTGAGCAAAGGGCTAATGCCAATGAGGACTTGCCAATGAGCTCGGCGCCGTGGACGATGAGCAACCGCCGTCCGACGGACAGCTGTTGTCCAATCCATAGCAAAGTATCGTCACGGCCATATAACATAGTGCGTTCCTGCACCGGCCGTGTTGGGTCATATGGATTCGCGAACTCCCTCAAGTCTCTCACCTCGGATCTTCATAGCACATATGTGAAAGCGTCGATCCCTATGTTGGTTGAGACACACCCCCTGAGGCCGTTACACCCTGAGACGGTCTTCCACG
>QEXY01000009.1 GCA_003130875.1 Ardenticatenia bacterium | reverse complement strand
GTTCCTACAGAACGCCGCCGCCAGTAGCTACGCCCAGGCTAACCTACAACATTCGCTGCGCGGCGTTAAGGTGGGGCAGCTGATGAGCCGCGAGTGCATCCGTGTGCCGGCGGATATGTCCATCGCCCAGCTGGTGGAGGACCGCGTCCTGGGCGCTGGCCAGCGTTGCTTCTTTGTAGCCGACAACGGGAAACTGCTCGGGATGCTGTCATTGCGCGATTTCACCCAGGTACCGCGTGAGAAGTGGAGCACTGTCAAAACCGAGGAAGCGATGGTGCCCTTCGACCGGCTGCTGCGGGTGGATCCCCAGACGGATCTGATCACTGCCTTGAAAATGATGGATGACGCGCAGGTCAACCAGATCCCGGTCACGGTGGGTGACGAGATCCTGGGATTGCTCTCACGCGAGCAGATCCTGCGCTATGTGCGCACGCGCGCCGAGCTGGGAATGTAGGCGGAGTAGCGTAGTGTTCCGATACTTGAAAAAGGTCGAGCAGACCATTATCGCCGCCGTCATCCTGATGATGACACTGGTGTTGATGCTCTCTACACTGGATCTCGCCTGGCTGATCGCGCAGGATATCCTCACCCCGCCGGTGATCCTGCTGGATGTGGAGGAGCTGCTGGACATCTTTGGCTTCTTCTTGTTGATCATCATTGGCATCGAGCTGCTGGAGACGATCAAGGCATACTTCCAGGAGCATGTCATCCACGCCGAGCTGGTGCTTGAGGTGGCTATCATCGCCATCGTGCGCAAGGTGATCATCCTGGACGTCAAGGAGCTGCCCAGCTTAACGCTGATCGGGATTGCGACCATCATTGCGGCATTGGCCGGGGCGTATTACCTACTCAAGCGCTCGTGGCACGCCGCGCGCTCCCGCGGTTCGGGAGCCGTCTCCGGTGGTGAGGAAGGAGCCAGCATGTGAGTTCAACTGGTTTCAAACCCCTCGATGAATTTGTCGAATACCCGCCAGAGGAGATGCGCGAGCGCGCAGCCGCGTTTTACAATGAGATGCGCCGCCGGCGCAGTGTGCGCCGCTTCTCCAGCCGCCCGGTGCCGCGCGAGGTCATCGAGGACTGCCTGCGCGCTGCTGGCACCGCCCCCAGCGGCGCCAACCTGCAACCTTGGCACTTCGTGGTCGTCTCTGACCCGGAGGTCAAGCGTCGTATCCGCGAAGCCGCCGAGGCCGCCGAGCGCGAATTCTATGGCCGGCGTGCCCCACCGGAGTGGCGTGAGATGCTGGAGCCGCTCGGCACCGACGAGCACAAGCCTTTCCTGGAGATAGCACCTTACCTGATCGTCGTCTTCGTGAAGAGCTACGAGCGCAAACCCGATGGCCAGATCGTGAAATATTATTACGCCCTAGAATCGGTCGCCATCGCTACCGGCATCCTGATCACCGCGCTGCACCACGCCGGACTGGCGACGCTGACCCATACGCCTAGCCCGATGGGCTTTCTCAATGATCTCTTAGGACGCCCGGCCAGCGAGCGACCGATGTTGATCCTGGTCGTCGGCTACCCGGCCGAGGATGCCACGGTGCCTATATTGAAACGTAAGACGCTGGATGAAATCACCACCTTCCTCTGATAAGGGTCGGAAGATCCGCTCGTGTATTTTATCATCCATCACTCATCCAGGATCACAAGGGACATCGCGCTATGGAAACCATTCTGAGCAGACACTGGCATCACCTTCCTACTGAAGAGGTTTTCCAGCTGCTGGAGACCGATCCACAACGTGGTCTGGACATCTTCGAGGTGCAACATCGCCTGAAACACTTTGGGCCCAACGTATTGACGACGCGTCACGGTAAGACCCCGTTGCAGCGCTTCCTGGATCAGTTCAATAACCCACTCATCATCATCCTGTTGATCTCGACTGTCGTCACCGCAGTGGTCAAGGATTTTCTGGACGCCAGCGTGATCTTCGGCGTGGTGCTCCTCAATGCAATCGTGGGTTTCATTCAGGAATCGCGCGCGGAGCAGGCCATCCGAGCACTGGCGACGGCAATGACCACCGAAGCGACCGTGGTGCGCGCCGGCAAGACACTGCGCATTCCAGCCTCCGAGGTCGTGCCGGGCGACCTGGTCATCATCAGAGCGGGTGACAAGGTGCCGGCTGACCTGCGACTCATCCAGGTGCGCGACCTGCAGGTAGAAGAGGCGGCGTTGACGGGTGAATCGCTGCCCGTCCAGAAGTCGGCGGATGAAGTGCTCCCGCCGGAGACGGTGCTCGCCGAACGTCACAACATGGCCTATGCCTCCACGCTGGTCACCTATGGCCAGGCGACCGGTGTGGTTGTGGCGACAGGCGATAACACCGAGGTGGGGCGCATCTCGGAGCTGATCTCCGCCGCTCAGCAGATCGAAACGCCGCTGACGCGCAAGCTGGCCGGTTTCAGCCGTATCGTCCTGTACGCCATCCTGGTGCTGGCAGCAGTGACCACGCTCATCGGCATCTTGCGCGGCCAGCCGTTTGTGGATGTTTTCATCGCCGGAGTCGCCCTGGCGGTGGCGATGATCCCGGAAGGATTGCCAGTGGCGGTGACCGTCACGCTGGCTGTCGGTGTCACCCGTATGGCACGCCGCCGCGCCATCCTGCGCAATCTGCCTGCAGTGGAGACTTTAGGCAGTGTCACGGTGATTTGCACCGATAAGACCGGCACCCTCACCCAAAATCAGATGACGGTGCAGACCATCGCGGTAGACGGGATGGTTTTGCAGGTGACCGGTTCCGGATATACTCCCCGAGGCGACTTCCTTCACGATGGCCAGGCAATTGATGTGCACACCTTGCCAGGTGTGGTAGAAGTCCTCACTGCCGGCGCGCTGTGCAATGACAGCGCCTTACTCGAGGACGACGGTCACTATAAGGCCCAGGGCGACCCCACCGAGGTGGCGCTGATCGTCTCGGCGCTCAAGGCGGGCATCCGACGCGAGGAGGTGGAGCAGCGCCACCCGCGGCTGGATGTGATCCCGTTCGAATCGCAGCATCAATACATGGTTACTCTGCACGATGCTGGGGCAGGACAGCCACGCACCGTGTATCTCAAGGGGGCGACGGAGGTGTTGCTGGAGCGTTGTGTAGCAGCGCAAGATGCCCAGGGCCAGAAGATTGCGCTTCAAATCGACGACATCTACACCCAGGTAGCGCAGCTGGCAGCCACTGGTCTGCGCGTGCTTGCCTTTGCCAAGGCGGAACTGCCGTCTGGCACAACGCGCATTAACCACGCCGACGTCGCTGACGGGCTGATCTTCTTGGGCGTGCAGGGCATGATTGACCCACCACGCCAGGAAGCCATTGCAGCGGTCAAGTCGTGTCAAGAGGCGGGCATTCGCGTCAAGATGATCACCGGCGACCACAGCATCACCGCAGCGGCGATCGCGCAGCAGATTGGGCTGCTGGATCCGGAGGAGATCCATCCCGGCACGCCAGGGGTGGTCTCCGGAAAGATGATCAATGAGTATAGCGACGAGGATCTGATCACCGTCGCACACGATGCCGCAGTATTCGCGCGTGTCTCGCCCGAACAGAAGCTGCGCCTGGTCGAGGCATTGCAGGCGCGCGGCGACATCGTCGCCATGACGGGCGACGGTGTCAACGACGGCCCAGCACTCAAGCAGGCGGACGTCGGCATCGCGATGGGAATGAGCGGCACCGACGTCGCCAAGGAAGCCTCTGACATGATCATCACAGATGACAACTTCGCCACGATCGAAGCGGCGGTCGAGGAAGGGCGCGGCGTCTATGATAATCTGACCAAGATCATCGGCTGGATCCTGCCCACTAACCTGGGCGAAGGGTTGATCATTATGGCGGCCATCTTGGCTGGGGTAGCATTGCCTGTGCTGCCTATTCAGATTCTGTGGATCAACATGACCACCAGCGTGGTGCTGGGCAGCGTGTTGGCAGTGGAGGTGAAGGAGGCCGGTATTATGAAGCGGCCGCCGCGCAACCCTAAAGCGCCGATCTTGAACCCGGAGATGATTTGGCGCGTGATCCTGGTAGGGGTGCTCATCCTCATCGGCAGCTTCGCGCTCTACGAACTGGAACTGCAGCTGGGTGCCTCGGTGGAACAGGCGCGCACTGTGGCAGTCAACGTGGTGGTGTTCGTCGAGACCTTCTACCTGCTCGCCTGTCGCTCCTTCCGCAACACAATGTTCAAGATCGGGGTGTTTTCCAACCGCTGGGTGGTCATCGGTGTGGTGGTTATGATCGCGCTGCAGCTGCTGTTCACCTACGTGCCGGCGATGCACTTCGCACTGGGCAGCGCACCCATTGACGGCACAGCGTGGGCGCTCGTCATCGGATTCAGCATCCTGGTGTATACCATTGTCGAGATCGAGAAGTGGCTGCGCCGACGCTTTGGAAAATGACGGGATCAACATTTGGCGATTGACAGGTTGTATATTGGGAGGTTCGCGCGATGACCGCGCTTGTTTGGGAGCTCCTGGTCATCTTGCTCCTACTGATCGGCAACGGCTTTTTTGCCATGTCGGAGATGGCGCTGGTCTCGGCACGCAAGTCGCGCCTGCAACAGTGGGCGAACGAAGGCAACAGTCAGGCGCGACAGGCACTGGAGCTGACTGACACACCCAACCGTTTCCTTTCGACAGTGCAGATTGGCATCACTCTGGTGGGTGTCCTGGCGGGCGCCTTCAGTGGCGCGACGATCGCCGAGCGCATGGCAGTCGAGTTGGGGCGCATCACCTGGCTGGTGCCCTATAGCCGCGCGCTGAGCGTGGGTATTACCGTGGTATGGATCACTTATCTGACACTGGTATTGGGTGAATTGGTGCCAAAGCGCCTGGCGCTGCATGCTCCAGAGCGCATCGCGTGTGCCGTCGCCGCATTGATGCGCGCCCTCTCGCTGGCTACGTCGCCGGTGGTGCATTTGCTGAGCATCTCCACCGATGCCGTGTTGCGACTGTTGGGTGTGCGCAGCCTGGTAGAAGCGCCTGTAACTCCGGAGGAGATCGGGGTGTTGCTGCGTCAAGCGACCCAGGCTGGGGTGTTTCGCGAAGTGGAGCAGGACATGGTTGAGGGGGTGTTGCGCCTCAACAACCGCCGTGTCAGCTTGCTTGCCATCCCGCGCACCGAGATCGAATGGCTGGCTCACGATGCCACCGCTGAGGAGATCCGCGCACACATCGCCGCCTCAGCATATGATCAATATCCGGTCTGCGAGGGTTCGCTCGACAATGTGATCGGTGTGGTTCGGGCGCGCGACCTTTTGATGCACTGTCTGGCCGGCGAACCGCTCGACCTGCGCGCCCTGGCCTACCCGCCCCTCTTCATCCCGGAGACGATGCTCGCCGCGAAGGCGCTGGAGTTACTGCGTAAGTCACCCGTCCACATGGCATTCGTCATGGACGAGTACGGCGGCTTGCAGGGCCTGGTGACGATCCACAATATTATGGAAGAGATCGTCGGAGATATTGTGATGACGCGTCCGCAGGCGACTCGGCGCAAGGACGGCTCCTGGCTGGTGGACGGCATGTTGCCCATCCAGGATTTCAAGGCGCTTTTCCAGCTCAAGCGCCTGCCCGGTGAAGAGCGCGACACCTATCAGACGGTGGGAGGCTTTGTGATGACCTACCTGGGACGCATCCCGGCGCCGGCGGATCACTTTACATGGGGTGGCCTGCGCTTCGAGGTGATGGACATGGACGGGCGCCGCGTGGACAAAGTGCTCGTCACCCCGACCCGACCGCCTGGACAGGGCGGCTGAGCTGGCGACGTGAGGCTTTACCCCGAGGCCATCAGAGAACTCACAGAACACGCAATACACGCAAAGGGCGCAAGACGTGAAATACTCTTTTCGGCCTTTTGTAGCTCTTCACGGTTTTCGTGTGACTCGTCGCGGAAAGCGATCGTCCTCACCCGGGTGTGGTGTCTTTCGGCACAGTGTTTCTGGAGATGATGGCAATGTGAAATCGAGGGGTAAGGCGAGCATCAAGAAAAGCTAGCGACTGAAGGTGTGCTGTTATGCGTCTTGGCAAGCCTATGTAGGTGATTTTAATCGCTGCATCTATTGGGCAATAGGAGCGTGTGACTTTGGCTTGTCAATTATAGAGTTGAGAGGGTGTTGAAAAACCCTTTAGTTACCCGCTTTATTGGCCCATTTTCCTATGAAAATCTGAGCGGTCAAGGGACTTTTCCAACACCCTCGAGTTGATCAGGCAGAGTAACAGCATACCAACCAGTACGTAGAATCCAGGTGAAGTGAACAAGAACCATCCAGACAACGGCTGTGTAGAAGCATATGTCTTGAGCCATTCATAGAACTGCCAGTGAGGTACTGCACTGAGAACAAGGATTGAGCTGGAGAGGATATAATTGATCCGGCGCATAAAACCATTTGACGCGTGAATGTGCTTCAACAACAACGCAGTCGGCAAGGCGAGTATCACGAAGTTGTGTGCCCATGTAGTTGGGGATAATATGAGCATCACAACAGTGTATAGGGAAAGGCAGAGATCGAAGTCAGAGATTCGGTATGAAAGGATTATAGCTAACAAGATTAACACCAGCGAACCGGAATATCGGATAATTGGTTCAACCGATGATGCGTTGAAAAGTGGTTCAATCCCCTCGGTTCCATGGAACAAACGTCCAACAAATCCATTCAAGCTAAAGTTGCCGAAGTAAGAGCGAAAAATTCTGTCGTTTTCAAAGGCTATATCGACGAACCCGATAATACTTTCAGGGTGGTAAAGGTAGATCACCGCGATGGCTAAGCAAACTATCCCCAGTGCGGTCAGCAAAGCTCGCCATTGTCTCTTGACAACCAGAAGCAGAAGAATGAAAACCGGAAAAATTTTAATAAGGCATGCTATGGCCAAAAATATTCCAGCGAATACCCTATTGCCGCGTCTTATCGCCAACCCAAATATGGTGAGGAACAGAAGAACAAGGCTCGAGAATTGACCGAAACGAACATGAAGCCAGAGGGGAAACCAGAACACTGTTGCCAGCGATAGCACAAGCCACTCGACTGCTCTTATCTGATAGTTGGTCACTATCAGCACATATAGGCTCGAGTAGAAAAATAACAACGAGAAAAAGCTCCAAAGAATCACCGCCCATCTGAAACTAAGAAAAGTGAAAGGGGCGAAAACGAGGAGAGTGGTGGGGGGATGGAAATTGGTGGGCATGCCCGATTGCGGATCAACACCAATTTTGGCGATTTCCTCATCGGTAAACGGGCTCCACAACTCGTGCTGTGCGAGTAGACGTTGGGCCGCAATGTAATCCTGGCGAATGTCTCTACCTTCGCGAATCAAAGATTCCACTGCCGGCCAAAACGCTACAAAAGTCATAACAGTGGCAACACCCACCCACCACCACGATGGTCTTGTCCGTCTCAAGTTCTTCCTCGCGCGTCAACACTAGGGAGATCTACCACTATGAGCATGTTCTTCAGAAGGTGCAGATTCTGCGGAAAGTTTATGGCGCGCATCCACAAATGAGCAAATGAGGGACACTGCTTCCTTAATAATCGTAGCTTATTAAAGAAAACTCTAACTATCCGAACATCTGCGCCTCGAGCATGTCACACAGGAGATGATACACCTGCTGGTGCCACGTCTGTACCACATCCGTCTCGCTCGCCGGCACCTTGATGGCCACGTCGCAGAGGGGGGCGAGCGCACCGCCCTGGGCTCCGGTCAGGCCGATGACGGTCAGACCCAATGCACGCGCCACGGTGGCAGCGTAGAGCACATTGCGCGCATCGCCGCTGGTGCTGATGCCCATGAACACGTCGCCGGGCCGCGCCAGGGCGTAGAGCTCCTGCGCCAGCGCGACGTTGGGCAATGGGGTGTCGTTGTCCATCGCCGAACGCAGCGAGAGATTCGCTCCCAACACCACCGCTCGCAATCCTCTTTGCAGATGCTGTGCCAGTGCCTCCCCATGCGGCAGGGATTTCAGCCGCAGCTGATGTGCTTCGGGAAGCGGGCGCGGTCGCTTGAAGGACTTCATCAGCTCGCCACTGATGTGCAGGGCATCGGCCATACTGCCGCCATTGCCCGCCAGGAAGAGTGTCCCGCCGTTATAGAGGCTGTGCCGCAGGGCACGGAAGGCCTGGCGGATCGACTCGGCCAGCTCGCGCGGCGCCGGGTTGCGCTCCAGCCAGCGCCGCAGGAGCACTGCCGCCGCTGGTGCGTCGTCCTCAAGCGGAGCAACGTCACCGATATGCCACGGATCCTCCAGCCGTTGGCTGCGCACGGGGATCGGCTCGAGCTGCTGAGTGACATAATGATGGATGTGCGGCACCGTCACAGCGTGATCGCCCACGATGTGAAAGCCCTTGCCCCCCAACGACACCGGACGGTTGACGATGTTCTTGCGCGGTCGATAATAGTAATCGGGCACATCGTCCTTGAGCGGCCGCCGATAATCCCCCAGCGGGATCAGGTCGAAATTGGCCGTGGTGAACACGCGCACTGTGTAGCCCAAGTTGCGCACGATGGAAAGCGCCTTGAGGAAGACCTCCGGCCCCATCACCGCCGAGCCAAAGTTGCAAAACACACCGCCTTCCAACTCGCTCACCGCGGCACAGAAAACCTTGAAATCTTGCCCGGTCGTCCAGCCGATGGCGGCGAAGTCTGCCTGGGGATGCTGGTGGATGATGTCAGTGCCGATGGCGACGTGCACGGTGTAAGGGATACCCAGCCGGTAGGCGTTGTACAGCAAGCTATATTGGCGGTAGCGGAAGTGTTCATCAGTGGCGATAAAGCGCCCCAAGGCCTCGCCCATGCCGACGCCGTCGCGCGCTCCAGCGCGGATCGCCCCGTTCATCAGGACGCCGGTCTCCTCGGCCATGCCGAACGAGCCGTCCTCCAGGCTGCGCGCCACGTCCTCACTGGTGTGGCCCTGCAAAGCAATCTCGAAGTCGTGGATGGTGGTGGCGCCATTGCCGGCCAGGTGGGTGATGATACCGCGCTGTAGCAGGTCGATGAGCAGCGGCGCCAGCCCGCGCTTGACCACATGGGCGCCGATCATCCAGATGACCGGCCGTCCGGCACGACGCGCCGCCACGATACGCTCAGCAACTTCCACCAGCTCCGGGTTCTCGTAAGGGGGCAATGGATGTCCGGGATGCACCAGATTCTCCAATGCCACCAGATTCTGGCGTTGTGGCAACGGATAGGTGCGCACTTGGGTCAGATCGATCGCTCGATATGACATCGCTTATGCTCCTCGCCAACCAGTATAGCCATGGCCATGCTCGGCCCACAATTGTACCAGATGGAGGCATGTCTCCAAAGATCGCGCCATATCCTGAAGGCTGATCCATTCCGTCGGACCGTGGGGATTGTGGGTGCCCACGAAGAGGTTGGGTGTGGGCAGTCCGCACTCGGTGAGGCGAGCACCGTCAGTGCCGCCGCGCGTCGGCACGCTGACCGGCTGTAGTCCGGCGCGGCGGATGGCTTCCTCGGCCAAATGCACAGGGCGCATATCCTTTTCCAGCCAATAGCGCATATTGCGATACTGGCGCTCGATGACGCATTCGATACGTGCCCGTGGCTCGATGCGTTGCAGCTGCTCGCAGAGCGAACGCACCAGCTGGGCTCGCGCACGCAATCCTTCCTCCTCGAAATCGCGCAGCAAGATGCGCATTTGCACTTGCGCAACGTTGCCGCGGATATCGTGCAGGTGAATATAACCCTCCCGTCCTTCGGTTGTCTCCGGCGTGTCGTGGTCGCGGGGGAGCATCTCGGCCAACCGCGTTGCCAAGCGTATTGCGTTCACCATGCGCCCCTTAGCGTTGCCAGGGTGAATGGCCACGCCGGTGATCGTCACAATCGCGCGGTCGGCGCAAAAGTTCTCATAGACGATCTCACCCGCGCCCTCGCCGTCCAGGGTGTAGGCCACGTTGGCAGCCAGCTCTGCGAGCGAGAGGTGGTCCACCCCGCGGCCTATCTCTTCGTCCGGGGTGAAACAGAGACGGAGCGGTGGATGGGGGATGTGTGGGTCGGCCAGCAGGCGCGCCGCCAGCGTCATCAATATCGCCACGCCGGCCTTGTCGTCCGCGCCCAACAGAGTGGTGCCGCTGGCGGTGATGATGTCCTCGCCGATCTTGTCGCGCAGTTCGGGGGCGTTTTCCCAATTCAGAACCTGCCTGGGATCATCCGGCAGGACGATGGGACCGCCCCGATAGTTGCGGTGGATCATCGGGCGCACGTTGGCGCCAGGATAGTCGGGAGCGGTGTCCACATGGGCCAGCAAGGCGACCGTGGGCAGGTCAGACGTCGGCACGGTGGCCGGTATGGTCGCCAGAACATAGCCCCATTGGGTGAGCGTCACATCGTGCGCGCCCATACCGCGTAGCTCATCCGCCAGCAGACGCAACAGCTCCCACTGCCCTGGCGTAGAAGGAAAATCCGGCACGTTCTCTGTGCTCTGAGTGTCAATCCGCACGTAGCGGATGAAACGTTGCTCCAGCTCAGTCAGGTAGTTGGGATGAAACATTGAGATTGACCGATCTTCACCTCTCAATCGATTGTATGATACACAGGAAAAGGGAATCAGGAAACTGGAGACTGTTCAACGCATCACCAAAATTCGGACACTCGTCCGGCTGATCATCACATCGATCTGAAGCCATTCGGTGCATTGGAGTAAGGCAAGCTTGCCAGAGCCCAAGCCAAGCCCACCGACCAGCACTGAGAGGCGTTTGGCTCGAACGTTTCAGCATCTGCATCCGGCGACAGTTCGATGACACTCGCTGGGGGCTTCCTCAGCGCACGCCGGTCTCCGGCAGGCGCAGTGGCACCAAGAGATCCGGTTGTCCCTGTTCCTCTGTCGCTGCGTAGGTCATGTCACCGGGAAAACGTGGCAACAGACGATAGCCATCACTGCGCACCTGAGGTGTGCGGCGGTACTGGCTCACCACCCCCGCTACCTGGACCAGCTGGCCGAGCGAGAGAGCAGGGCGCTTGATGCCAGTGTCGGGATCGAGGTACACGCGTGCTGGGCCACTGCCGTCATCGAGCCAGAAAGAACCTCCTGATTCGATCTCACTGACGCGCCCGGACAGCTGCACCAGCATCCCTTCATACGGCTCGACCATCTGACCGCTGGTGACCGGCAGCGGGGCAGGTAGCGGACCTGTGCGGATGCGGCGCACATCCCCGCGCTCACGCACGCGTAGCTGGAGCTCGCCGTAATAGCTGCCGGTGCGCCCAGTCACTTCGACGCGGTCACCCGGCGCGCAGACCAGGCGGTGGTCCTGCGGCAAGTAGAGGCGGATGCCGCTGTACTCGTCCTGCAGGTAGGCAACGCGCGGCCCGAAGATGCCGGGCGGCACGGTGATGTGCCCGCGTAGCTGGACCCAGCTGCCGGTCGGCAGTTGACGCGCCCCGCGAATGTCAGTGTGCAGCGGTCCCTTCTCCTCTTCGGGCAACACCTGATTGGCGGCACCGGGTGTGGGGAGGCAGCGCCGCTGCCAGCTGCCGACTCCGTCGGGCAATCGGCATGTGCTGAGGTCATATCCCGGCCCACGCTCATACGTATAGCGCTCCGCGTAACTGCCGTCGGCGCGTTGCAGGATGACATCATCCGCGGTGTTGTTGAGCACTAGGCCGGTCTGCAAGCCATACAACACGGTGTAACCACGTGCTGGAATGGTGGTCAGGAGGGGGAGCACAAAGCGCCTGCCGGAGGCGTCGCCCACCTGCCAGCCGCCCAATCCGACGGGCATCTCGCCGGGGTTGTACAGCTCGATCCACTCGTCCCGTCGGTCGGGTGTGCCGTCGCCATTCCAATCGAGCTGACGCGGTGCTGGCAATACCTCGTTAATGGTGACTGTGTCTGCGGCTGCCCTGCCAGCGACCCAGAGAGGAGCACTGCTAGCGACGTCGTCATCTGCCTGTACGGCGCGTACCCAGTAGTAATGCCCTGGTTGCGTCGTCACCGATAGCGACCAGGATATGTTGGACGAAGGGAACGCCTGCGTGGCCAGCGGCGTACTACGGTCGAAGAGGGTCAGGGTGATCGGCTGCGTGATGCCGCCTCGGTCGAACGTCGCTACCTCCAAAGCCAGCGCCTCCGGCGTGGCGAGTGTGCTGCCCATCCAGCGATCGCCGCTACGCAGGATGAGTGCCAGGTTTTCATCCTGGGTGGCGAAGACGCGCCGCGCGTGCAGGGCAGCCAGCAGATCGTCCGATGTGAGCTGCGAGGCGATGACTCCAATGCGCTGAGCGCCAAATGCACTGGCGCTGTTGTTCATCGGAGCTGGATCGGGCAATGGCGCCAGTTGCCAGCCGCTGGCCAGTATCTGCATCCAGGTGGTCTCGAGCGTGTCAACCCCTCCGACGGACGACGGGCTACCGAATACCTGCCATAGGTGAAACCGGGATGCTGTGGCGGATGGGTCGGGCAGGTCGGACAGTGGTGTGGCCAGAGGGGCTCGGTGCAGGCTCGCCAGCGCCTGCGGTTGTGTCTTCAACCAGGCATCGAGGGCAAGCACGGCGTCACCCGGCGCCTCAGGCGGTGCGAAGTAATCCGAGGTGTTCCACACGCTGGCGAAGCCTTGCGGCAGAGCACGATATTCAAAGCCGCACAACGCGACAAATGCATCTCCCTGGCTCGTCAACGCGCTGCGTTGTCGGCAATCAGACCACAGACGCGGATTGAGCGCTGCGGCGTTGTCGGTGATCGCCAGGAAGTGCAGGCCGTTGGCGCGTGCGGTGGCAAATGCCAGCGCAGGAGGAGCACTTCCGCCGGAGTAGCTGGAGGGAGAGTTGAGCACGCCCCAATAGACATGCATTCCATCGGGCAGATCGACGGTCGGCGGCGGCGAGGCAGGTGGCTGCGGCAGCCTGGTGACATGGCCAGGTGAAGGGGTAGCATGAACGAAATCGGCCGGCATGAGGTCGCTGTCGAGCGGCCACAAGCGTTGCAGGCTATGGGGTGGTGGGGCACGCACCGGATCGGGCGCCAGGGCCACGGCGGCGTAATCACCCCTCAGATAGGCGACACTGTCCACGATCTGATCGTCCGGCCCAAGGAGCACGATTTCATCGCCCGCATCCTCGAGCGCCCAGGCACGTCCTGCCCAGACAGTGTATGGGGATAGATCGGGCACAGCAGGGGTGTCCGGATAGGTTGCGCTGCCAGTGATGAGCTCGAAGTCGGGAAAGAAACCGAAGCGCGCGGCAAACTGCGCGGCGTTCTTGGCAACCACTAAGCAGGCGTCAGGGGAGAGTTTCAGACCGGGAGGGAGCAGAAACATGCTTTCACCCCTTCCGGCCTGTGCCGCATCCCCTATTTTCAGATAATACAGCGTGGCCTCGACTGGCTGAGCGTTGCACAGCTCGACAAATTCATCGCCCTGGGTGCCAGGTGTGGTGCCGGCATAGAGGAACTCGCTGATGCGCAGGTCCGGGGAGAGCATGGTAGAATTAGCTGCGCGTGGCGTGCCGTTGATAGGGTTGCCCAGCGCATCCGTGCCGTTGCGCACCCTGGCGTTGTGGGTGACCCAGTTGGTGTC
>QEXY01000056.1 GCA_003130875.1 Ardenticatenia bacterium | reverse complement strand
TCATCGTCACCACCTTGAACACCGAGCCAGGCGGATACACACCCTGCGCACATCGCTCTAGCAGGGGGCGGTTAGGATCGCTGATGAGCGCAGCCCACGCCGTCGGGTCGATGCCGTTTACGAACAGATTGGGATCGAAGCGCGGATAGCTGGCCATTGCCAGAACGAAACCGGTGTTGACCTCCAGCACCACGATGGCACCCGGCCGCTGTCCCAGAATATTTTCGGCGTCCGCCTGCAGACCTTTATCGATGGAGAGATAGATGCTGTCGCCGGGGCGCGGCGGCGCTTCGGCGATCAGGGTGGCCTCGCGGTTCTGGCGTGTCAGGGTCACCAGACGGCCGCCGCGTTTGCCGGCCAGAATCGTCTCGCCCCAACCCTCCACGCCGGAACGCCCCACCAGTTCATCGCCGCGGTAGCCTCGTGCACGCCAGGTGGGCAGCTCTTCGGCGGTGATGGCACCCAAATAACCGATCAAATGCGCCGCCAGCGTGCCGTTTGTGTAAGCCCGTACGGTGCTCTCCCGCCGTTCCACCCCCGGCAGCTGCCGCAGCAGGTCATCGTTGGTGATGCTCACCTCCGGTCTGACATGGGCGATCGAGACGAACCACTCGGGGCGCGCGGCTTCGATCTTTTTGTAGATGGTCTGCGCCGCGACCCCGGTGATGGCGCTGAGCTGGGCAATCACTGGATCAGGATTAGCGGGCAACCTGCCCGGCACCACGCCGACCTCGACCATCTTGCCCTGCACCGCCAATCCGAGACCATTGCGCTCGTAGATATTGCCGCGCGGTGCGGTGCGATTGAGCAACACCAGCGTCAGATCTTCGCCCAGCGCCGGCAATATCAGCGTGGAAGACCAATCCACCGTCCAGCGCTCCCCTTCCCACACCAGCGGCAATATATTGTCAAAGTGTAATGCTCCGAACAAGCTGGTCTGCCATATGGTGCGGAAGCTGGCGCTGGCGCTGTTTCCCTGGCCCAACACGGCGCGCAGCTCGTTCTGAACGGCGGTCACGGTCGCTTCCGTTTGGGCTCGGAGATAGCGCTCGCGGAATGCTTCGAGGGAGATTGCAGTGCGATCCGCCTGGCACAGCAAATCGTACATCGTGGCGTAATCGCCCACACTCCAGGCGGAGAGAAAGGCAAGCGCGGCGCCGTCCGGTGAGGGCCGGGCTGTCGGGGTGGGAGAAGGTGCAGCTGCCGCAGGTACGAAGGGCAGCGAAAGCCCCCCCGAAGATGTGCCCTCCGGAGGCGGCGTCAGCTCGCCCGAGCGCGCAGCGCAAGCACTGGCCAGCATCCCCAGTGCCAGCTTCAGGAAGACCCGCCGCGACCAAACCGGCTTCATAATTTCATGATACCATACATTACATAAAAAGTACAGTCCACGGGCACGGGGGATGACAGCGTCTCCGCAAGGAGACGTCCAATGGCACGCCCGTCAGGCGCGACTTTGGCCTGCTTGCCATTACAACGAGATAGGATAGCATGGGAAGAACTTGAACCCTGCAGAGGAGGCACGCTTTGGAGATCAAACGGGATTGGGTCACCACACTGAACGAAACCCAATTTTTGAACGCCCAACCTGATTCTTTCGTGCGGTTGCTGGACAGTCCCAAGATGCGCGACGCTTTTCGTCAAGCGGTCGAAGAGGTGAACCAGGCTTTGGAACCGCGCGCCTGTTGGGATCGTTTCCCCATCCGCGAGTTCCGCCACGATAAGGTGGTATTGGCCAATGGCATGCGCATCGGTGGCGGACCGGTCGTGCGTGTGGTGGGGGGTGCGCAGGAGCTGGTGTTGGCAGTATGTACCATCGGTGCGCAGCCAGATGCGTTGATCGCCGCAGCGCGTCGCGCCAACCAATGGTTCAAGGTGACCCTGCTGCACGAACTCAGTGCCTGGGCGGTGGGGTTGCTGCGCCAGGAACTATGTCAATACCTGGCGCACGTGCTCCAGGCGGAAGGGTTGCGGGTCAGCGTTCCCCTCTCCCCAGGTGAATCTGAATGGCCAGTTACCGATCAGAAAGTGATTTTCTCCTTGTTGGACACTGCTTCAATCGGGGTCTCACTGAACGACTCGATGATGATGCAGCCTATCTGGTCGCTTTCCCTGGCTCTGGGTTGTGGCACGCAAGCGATGGGCGTGGAAGATGCTTCGAATTGCGAGTTTTGCACTATTAAGGAACGATGTCGCTATCGCGCTCACGTGGCGGCGCAAAGCGCTGGGGGCAAGGAATAGACGTGATCCGGCGGGTGCGTATCCTCGCGGGCTCGACTCCGTGGTGAACCGCCAGGTGTTTCATCCCGTCTGCTGCTGAAGTTTGGTCAACGCGATGCGATACGCGCGCAGGGCCTCTGCCAGACGACCTCCCTTGGCATAGGCATCCCCCACCAGCTGATAGCCGTGGTAATCGTCCGGATGACGGCGGATGCCCTCTTCCAGATCGCTGATGACACTGTCGAGCAGCGCAGCTGCATCGACCAGCGCAGCGTACAGGGTGAGAGCCTGAGTCCACTGGCCAGCCAGCGCCATCTGGCGTGCCAGGGCAAGGCGCTCGGCAGGTGCTTCGGGAAGCTCGATGACCGCTTCGGCCTTCATCTCTACTGTGGGAGGTACCTCGGGACTGGGTTCCGAAACCGGCGAGGCGGCTACCTGTTCCACCACTTCGGCGACGGGCACCACTTCCTCCACAATGGGCACCGCCGCGACTTCCTCTGCCCCTTCTACCGCCTTGCCTGACACCTCAGGTATACTTTCAACCAGCGGTGCAGAGAGATCTGCGTCTGCCATCGGTGCTTCCTGGGGCAGCGGTTCAGGAAAGAGAGGCGGAGGCGGTGCTGTCTCTGATTCAGCAACCTCAGAAGGAGCAACGATGGCGAGCTTGGCAAGGTCTTCCTCCAGCTCGCGGGTGCCCAACGTGGGCGCCTCCACAATGCCTGCGCGCAGCTGACGCAGCCATTCCGGCATTTGTGCCTCCTCTTCTGGCTCGCCCGGCGCTGGTGCAGGCTCAGGTGCAGCGGCCCGCAGCTCCTGGAGCCACTCAGGCAGAGGAGCTTCCTCCTCGGGAAGCGTCGCAGGCGGCGCTTCGGTGGGCAGCGTTGTCGACTCAGCCGTGGCGGCCTCCTCGGTCGGCCAAGCCACCTCCGCGGTTTGTTCGGCACTGGGCGTGGGGAGAGGCGCCTCAGCGGGCATAGCAGGTTCCTCCACTTCGCGCAGCCAATCGGGCAACTCCTCTGTGAGCGGAACGGCCGGTTCCACGACAGAGGGGGTCGACTCCGCTGTGCTCACTTCTTCGCGCAGCCATTCGGGCAGCTCATCCATCTGCACCGGCGCCACCTCGTCAGCGACGGTCTCATCCCGTAGCCACTCCGGCAGCTGCGAGGGTGCTGCCTCGGGCGTTTGAACGGCCGCCTCGGCGTGGGCCGGACGCGTACCACGCTGAATTTCACGCAACCACTCCGGCAGCTCGGCCTCTGTATCGAGGGAGGAAAGTTCTTCAGATGTCTGAGCTGCCTCGCTCTGCCAGGTCAACTCCCTGGTGGCAGAAATGGGGGACACCTCGACCGGCGCTGAGGCGCCCACATCCTCAGAGGAGATCTCGGTCAGCCAGGGAGGCAGCTCGGTCTCAGCGCCGCCAGCTGTTCCCTGTTCTGCACCGCCAGCTTCGGCACGCGCGATCAACGCCTGCAGCCAGTCAGGCAGCTCAGCCTGGACATCGCTGCTCGCTGGTTCGGGCGCCGCAATGGGCTCCGGAGCAGCTGGCTCTTCGGACAGGATCTCGTCGCCGAGATCTTTTAACCAGTCCGGTATTTCGAAGGATTCTTCGGAGGGAGACTGCTCGCTCATCACTGTTGCCTCCTTTTCACACACTTCTGTCAAATCCCTGATCCCTGGTGCCGAGGCACCGGCTGGGGCGGGCTCGGCGGTTTGGGACAGCCGGTATGTGCCACCCTCCAGCTCCTCAGGGGTTGGATGCTCGGGTGGACGAAGGAGATGGAAGTCCAACAAGGCGGATGCCACTTCATGCTCTGGGTCGAGCGCTTGGGCACGTGCCAGGTAGGGCTGTGCCGCTTCGGGTTGCGATTTTTCCAGCCACGCCGCTGCCACGATCCAGTTCGCCTTCAAGGTGTTCGGAAACACAGCCAAGATGCGTTGGCTTTCCTCGACCGCTTCCTGGCGGAGACCCTCCTGCCACAGCGCTTCGACTAAAGCCAGACGTGCATCATGGCGCTGTGGTTGTTGGGTCAGGATGGCTTGCAGCTCCTGGATCGCCTTAGCGCGCAATCCGTTGCGGGCATAGATGCGCGCCAAAGCCATACGACTGAGTTCCAGCGCGGCGTGCGCCGATGTCGGCATCAGAACCTCTGCCACCGCGTTGAGGCGTTCGCGCAGGGCATTATCAGCGGGGAAGAGGTCGAAAGCACGTTGCAATTGCTCTATGGCGCGCTGCTGGTCACCCAGCTTCTGATAGACGATGGCCAGGCCGAGGCACGCCTCAGCATTCTCGGGATCGGCGGCCAGCACCCAGTCGAACTGTCGAGCTGCCTCATCCAGACGTCCAAGGCCTAACAGAGCGCGACCCAAAAGACAATGGCCATGAAGCGAGTGAGGGAAAGAGTGCAGAATCTGCTGCACGATGCGCAGAGCGGCTTGTGGCTGCCCACTTTCGATGAGCTCCGCTGCCCGCTCGCGATACTCCCGCAACCCGATTGAATCCATACTCCGCCGTCTCTGCGCGTGCCCTGCTGACCCGAGCTATGTTCTTGTCACCATTATGCACATTTCGTACAGAATTGTCAATTCACATAAGCTAGGCGGGTGCGTTGCACTTTCGAAGAGGAGCCGAACGGGGTTGCAAGGATGATGTCATCCCAAGGGATGTGCCGTAACGGCGCGCGTGTGGTTTGAGAGGTTTGATAGGCCGCCTAGCTCTCAACTTGTGCTTTACGCGTTTCGAGAGTGTTGAAAAAGTCCCTTGACCGCTCAGATTTTCATAGGAAAATGGGCTAATAAAGCGAGTAACTAAAGAGTTTTTCAACACCCTCGCGTTTCTGGTCTTGACAAACAGTCCTCCCCATCGTATAATTTCAACTGTCGTTGAATCATTACAGTGGCTTTTCATTAGCGAAGCGTGGCTCTCAACCCGCAAAAAGGATCGCGTAAGCCGACGCGGAAGGCGTATGTTGGATACTGAATAAGAGGTCGTAGTAGAGGCAGCTAGTTTTATTTATGGGGGATTATTTCAACGAGAATCGAAATATTAAATCAGAAGAGGAGAAGGACACTATGACAACCGTTTCACAGGCAGTGGCAAAACCGTCAGGACAGAGTGTTGTTGCACAGCTCTCGTTGCTCGACCGCTTTCTACCCCTATGGATCTTTATCACGATGGCGATCGGGGTCGGCATTGGGGCAGTGGCGCCCGGTATCAAGGACATGTTCAATGCGCTCAGCATTGGCACCGTATCAGCTCCCATTGCGCTGGGTCTTCTGTGGATGATGTACCCTGTGTTGGCTAAAGTCCGATATGAGGAATTGGGTCGCATCACCCAAGCGGGCCGTCAATTCAGCGTCTCGTTGGCGCTGAACTGGCTAATCGGACCGGCAGTAATGTTCGCGCTAGCGTGGCTGTTCCTGCCCAATGACCCTGGTTTCCGCACCGGGCTGATCATTGTGGGCTTGGCGCGTTGCATCGCGATGGTGCTCATCTGGAACATGCTGGCCGGCGGTGACAACGAGTACTGCGCCGTGCTGGTGGCGCTCAACTCGGTCTTCCAGATCGTTATGTACAGCCCGTTGGCCTATTTCTATCTCAAGGTGGTGCCCGAATGGCTGGGGCTGCCTGGCACGATCGTGCACATCACGATGTGGGATATCGCCAAGAGCGTGCTCATCTTCCTGGGCATCCCGCTGGCGGCGGGCATCATCACCCGCTTCTACTTCCTGCGCCGGCGTGGCCGAGAATGGTATGAGACACAGCTGATGCCGCGTCTGGGTCCCACGGCGCTGATCGGCCTGCTGTTCACTATTGTGGTGATGTTCGCTATGCAGGGTGATCGTATCCTGGCGCAGCCGTTGGACGTGTTGCGCGTTGCCATCCCGTTGGTGGCCTACTTTGTGCTGATGTTCTTCGTGTCCTTTGGCCTGTCCGCTCTCCTGCGCTTCAAGTATGAGATGGCGGCGACGCAATCCTTCACGGCAGCCAGCAACAACTTCGAGCTGGCCATCGCGGTCGCCGTTGGCACGTTCACGATCGCTTCACAAGAAGCACTGGCGACCGTGATTGGCCCCCTGATCGAGGTGCCGGTGTTGATCGGGCTGGTGTACGTGGCACTGTGGATGAAGCGCTCTTGGTTCCAAACTCCCGAACCGCAGCCGGTGATGGCATAGGATAGAGCTGCGGCATCAGGGTCGTAGAGACGTGCATGGAAGCACTGGTTGCGGTACGCCGGGCTATCTATGAGAAGTGTCGGTGCGATCCGGGTAATTGAGGAGAGAATAAGAGAATATGGAGAACCAGGATGAGGGAATACCACCGCCCGAACGCCAGCCTGACCGCGCTGAGGTGATCCGCGTGCTCCGCGCGCTGGCCGACCCGAATCGCCTGCGCATCTTCGAACGGCTGATGCAGGGTGACTCGTGTAACTGTGAGCTGAACGAGCAGCTGGGCATGCCACCCAATCTTCTGTCGCATCACTTGCGCGTGCTGCGTGAGGCAGGGCTCATCTGCAGCCGTCGCGACGTGGTCGACAGTCGCTGGATCTACTACTCGGTCAATCGTGAGGCAGTGGCTTATTGGCATCGTTGGTTTGCCCGTTTTTTTGACCCAGCGCGCATCCGCAGGCGCGCGGTGTTGTGTGGCCCGGAGGGGATGCTGGCACGCTCCAATGGGGGTGGACGCTGTGCGGTCGCTGCTACTGAGACATGTGCTGACGAAATGGACGAGGGGTATAAGAGGGATGGGACGACAAATTGCAATCTTCAGTGATATCCACGCCAATCTGCCCGCATTGGAGGCCGTTCTGGCCGACATGGACGCACGTGGTCTGAGGGAACGCTATTGCCTGGGTGATCTGGTGGGCTATGCCACCTTTCCCAATGAGGTGGTCGAGACGCTGCGCCGCAGCGGCATCCCCACCATCATGGGCAACTACGACCAGGGAGTGGGCCACGACAGCGACGATTGCGGTTGCGCCTATAAGACACCGGAGGCCAAAGCGCTGGGCAACCGTTCAATCGCCTGGACCAATGCGCATACCTCGGCGGAGAGCAAGACGTTCTTGCGCAACCTATTGCCGAACATCCGGCTGCAGCTGGGTGGGCTGCGGGTGCTCCTGGTGCACGGCAGCCCACGCAAGATCAACGAATATCTGTTTGAGGAGCGCCCGGATGCCAGCCTGGAACGGTTGCTCGACATGGCAGAGGCAGATGTGTTGGTGTGTGGCCACACCCATCTGCCCTATCACAAGACACTGCCCAGTGGGCGGCATGTGGTCAATGACGGCAGCGTGGGCAAGCCCAAGGACAGCGACCCGCGTGCCTGTTATGCCATCCTGGAAGCGGCGGATCGCGATCTGCGTGTGACTTTCGTGCGGGTAGCGTACGACATCGAACGCACCGCGCGGGCGATCGAGGCGAGCGAGATGCCGCACGAGTTCGCAGCGATGCTGCGCACGGGAACAGGATAATTCGAACACATTCTACTCATTGAGCTAAAGGAGGACGCTCACTATACTTTATGGACGAGATTTTGGGGTTTACACTGAAACTACTGCAAGGTGGCTTGGGCAATCTGGCCGCCTACTTGGCGGCTCACGTTTTGCTGTGTCTATTGCCGGCTTTCTTCATCGCTGGCGCCATGGCAGCCCTGTTGCCCAAAGAGGCGATCACGCGTTATCTAGGCCGCAACGCTCCCAAGTACATCTCATATCCGGCCGCTGCCTCAGCCGGTTCACTGCTGGCAGTATGTTCGTGTACCATCGTGCCCTTGTTTGCCGGCATCTACAAGAAGGGAGCGGGACTGGGTCCGGCGATCACCTTCCTCTTCTTCGCACCGGCTGCCAACATCCTGGCACTGGCTTACACGGGTGTCGCGATCGGCTTGGATTTGGCCATCGCCCGATTGCTGCTGTCGCTATCGTTCGGCATCGGCATCGGGATGATCATGGCGCTTATCTTCAGCCGTTCGGACATCGCCCATGACCAGGAGACGGACCAGAGCTTTGCTGGCAGCGGTCGCATTCCGCGCCGGTCGTGGGTGTTCATCCTCATCCTGGCAGCGCTGCTCCTCTCGGGGACGCTGAAGCTGGGGTTCTTGACCACCGATTACACCCACGTGGAGCTCCCTGTGGCCGGGGTGGACCGTTTCCAGGCGCTGCTCCACCAGCTGGTGCCGTTCGATCCCAATAAAGGCGAGGAAGGGGTGAGCGTCCAGGGTGCCATCCTGATCGGCCTGCTGGCGTGCATCGGCGTGACGGCCTGGTTCGGCCTGAACCGCGTGGACGAGGGGTTCAATCGCTGGACGTGGGTGGCGTTGGGCTTGATTGTGCTCACGCTGCTGGTGGCGGCAACCAACATGACCCCATATGCCACAGGCTTGGAGGTGCGCTTTCCAGGCAAGTTCTTCGCCGTTGTGGTGACCCTGGTCGCGGCCGCTTACGTCGCGCGACGGTTCTTCGAGCCGTATGAGGTCCAAGAATGGTTGTGGGAATCGTGGCGCTTCATCAAGCAGATCTTCCCCTTGTTGGTAGTGGGCGTCTTTGCTGTGGGGATCATCCGCCAGCTGATCCGGCCGGAATGGATTGAATATCTGGCCGGGCAGAACACTTTGTTGGGCAACCTGGCCGGCGTCGTCTTCGGTGTCTTCATGTACTTCCCCACGCTGGTGGAGGTGCCCATCGCCAATATGTTCCTGAGCTTGGGGATGCATCGCGGACCTCTTTTGGCCTATCTGATGGCCGACCCAGAGCTGAGCCTGCAGAGCATCTTGATCGTCTCGACCATCATTGGTCGGTTGAAGGCATGGGTATACGTTGGCTGGGTGGCACTGTTCAGCACCCTCGCTGGGCTGTTGTACGGGGCGTGGGTCGATGGCACGAGCATCTGGCTCATTGCCCTGTATGTGATCGCGTTTCTGGCAGTGCTGATGGCCGGACTGTGGTGGGTCAGCCGACGCAATCAACGGATGATGGCGCTGGCTCACCAGCGCTCGGCCTGATGTTGGATAGTTCGCATACGCTATGTGCATCAATCTACACGGGAAAGGAGCATCTGAATCCATATGGAGATCAAAATTCTAGGAACGGGTTGTCCCAAGTGCAAGCGCTTGGAGGAGCTGACGCGCGAGGCGCTCGCCGAGGCCGGCATCAATGCGGTCATCACCAAGGTGACCGACGTAAACGCGATCATGGCTTATCAGATCATGAGCACGCCTGGCCTGGTGATCAACGAGCAGGTCAAATCGGCCGGTCGCCTGCCGCGCAAAGATGAAATCATCGCCTGGCTCAAGGAGAGTCAGGGGTAACCCAAAGGCCGGATGCGTCGGGATCAGGGGGTGTTCGCCTGCCTGATCCCGACGGATGACGGCCAAGGAGGCACGCTGATGCGCGAGGACGAAGAAGAGGCGGTGGAGGCACTCTCGGGGTGTGGTTGCCACCTCGATCCCTTTGCGACGCTGCCGCCGGAGGAGCGTCCGCGTGGCAAGTCGCCGCTGGGTGACCTGCGCCACGTGTTCTGCCCCGTATGCGGGTTGGAGTACTGGACCAACCGCGCCGGCGATGTATGCCCCAAGTGCGAGAAAGAGCAGAGGTGATCATCTCGCCGGGGCTGCTGGCTATCTTTGCCCATCCGGATGATGAATCGTTCCGCTGCGGGGGCACGCTGGCGCTGGCCGCCCGCCATGGGGTGCGCGTGCACCTGTTAACCGCCACACGCGGCGAGGCGGGGATACCAGATGATTCACCTATGTACCGCCCTGAGGAGCTGGCGCAGGTGCGCATGCAGGAGCTGCGTTGCGCCTGCCGTGCACTGGGTATTGCGCAGCCACGCATCCTGGACTACCGGGACGGGCATCTGGAACAGTGCGACATGGAGGAGCTCACGCGTACCATCTTAGATGAAATCGAAACGGTGCACCCGCAGGTGCTGATGAGCTTCAGAGCGGATGGATTGTCGGGTCATCCGGATCACATCGCGGTAGGGCGCTGTGTGGCAGCGGCATTTGAGAGGGCTGAGGAGGTCGCGGCGCTCTACACCGTGGTAGTGCCGCGCTCGCTGGCAGAACAACTGGAGTTAAAGAGTGTACAAGGGGTGCCGGACGAATGGATCACTCTGACAGTGGACGTGTCAGCAGTATGGAAGACCAAAATGGCCGCCATACGCTGCTATGCCACCCAGGTGAGTAGCAGCCCTATGCTGCGGGCGCCGGCCGAGCGCCAACGCGCCTTCTTCGGCGTGGAACACTTCATCCGTGCCGCCTGTCGTCATCCGGAACAAGATTTCCTGGCAAGGATGTTCGTGTGACGGGCTCGTAGAAAGTAGGGGGGCCTTGGCATGTCCGATCCAGCCATTGTGGCTGACCAGCTGGTTAAAGTCTATCCGCTCGATAAGAGTGGGCCGCCCCTGCGCGCTGTGGACGGCATCAGCTTTGAGGTGCGACGCGGCGAGGTGTTTGGCTTTCTGGGCCCCAACGGCGCGGGCAAGACGAGCACGATCCGAATGCTCACCGGTCTGTCGCAGCCGACATCCGGACAGGCGACCGTGCTGGGCTATAACCTGACGCGCGAGATAACTGCCATTAAAAAGCATGTCGGCGTCGTGCCGGAAAGCTCCAATCTGTACGATGAGCTGACTGCCCTGGAGAACTTGATGTTCGCCATGCAGCTCTATGGCGTGCCGCGGGCGGAGCGCAAAGCGCGGGCTATGGAGCTCCTGACACGCTTTCGCCTGGAAGGCAAGCGCGATGTGCTGTTCGCCAACCTGTCGCGCGGGATGAAGCGCGCGCTGACCGTGGCAGCGGCGCTGGCGCACCGACCTGCACTCCTTTTCTTGGACGAACCAACGACCGGACTGGACGTGATGAGTGCACGTTCGCTGCGCCAAATGATCGCCCAGCTGCGCGATGAAGGGGTCACCATCTTCCTGACCACACATTACCTGGAGGAAGCGGAGCGTTTGTGCGATCGAGTGGCGATCATTGTGAGAGGACGCATCGTTGCGTTGGACACGGTCGATGGGCTCAAGGAACGTGCATCAGGGCGTGCTGTGGTGGAGGTCACCTTTCTTGATGCCAACCGCTGCACCCAGACACGACGTATCGAGGCGGAGGATGTGGCAGTTGCCGTGCGCCAGGCACTCGAGCAGGTGGATGGGGCACAGCTGGTGGCGCTCAACACGTTGCGCCCGACGCTGGAGGATGTCTTCGTCCGTCTGACCGGCCTGAGTGCTGAGGTCATGTTGGCCGAGAAAGGTGGCCAGGGAGGAGGTGGGAATGCTGGCGGATGACCTGCGCTGTATGGGCTACATCGCGCTCAAGGACCTGAAGGCTTATTACTTCAAGCCGCCCAATATCAGCTGGGGAATTCTGCTCCCGTTCGCCTTCGTGTTAGCTTTTGCCATCCGCAACCCGGACAACTGGCACGAGCTGCTGCCCGGCCTGCTCGGGCTGTCGTTGCTCTTCGGCACCAGCTCGATGGAGGCGACGGTGATCGTCTTCGAGCGACGCACTGGTGCGCTGGAACGACTGTTGTTGGCGCCAGTGCGCCTGCCGGCGTTGCTGTTCGGCAAGTTGTTGGGTGGCGCGGCATTCGGGCTGGCAGTGACGACGGCGGTATTGGTGATCGGATTGGCCGTCCTTGGGGGTGGTCACGTACAGTGGTTCTGGCTGGTGCTGACACTGCTGGTGTCGGCGCTGGCGTTCGCAGCATTGGGTGGCTTTGTCTCGGTGGCGGTGAAAGAGATCTTCGAAGCACAAACGTTGGCCAACTTCATACGCTTTCCGATGATGTTTCTCGGCGGAGTCTTCGTGCCTGTGACTACCTTGCCACCAATCTTGCAAGTGCTGGCGCGCCTCTTGCCGCTCACCTATACGGTCGAAGCGCTGCATATTTGCTTGTATGGAGGAACGTTGAACCAGGTGGTGCTCGACCTGGTGGTGCTGGCGGCTTATGCGATTGTTCTGTTCATCCTGGCGGTGCACACGCTGGCGCGCCGACTGGCGTAAGAGGAAGTAGGGTGCACAGAAACTCTCTGTGGAAGATAAGTAGCGGATGAGAAACAACGAGGAATGCTGATAATGCCGGCGCCAGCACGTAATGGCACGCCTCGCGAAGAAAAACATAGTCGGGGGAGGTGAGTAAGTGAAACCATACATCGTCATGCAGAAGTGTCCAGCGATGGCCGACATTTGTAAAGTGATCCCCATCTGTCCGACGGGGGCGATCCGCTATGTTGCTGATGCGCGCGAGCGCCTGGGTGGCCGCATTGTCATTGAAGAGACATTGTGTAATGCGTGTGGCCGCTGTGTGACGGAGTGCTGTGGTCAGGCCATTGCGTGGCAGGAGGAGGGTAACCCGGCATGAAGCCATTGTTGCGCTTTGCTGAGTTTGTGCGCGCTCACTATCAAAGCATCATTCTGGCGGCCGTGGCAATCGGGCTGGGGTCGGGCATATGGACGACGGCGCCAGGCCGCGTCCTGCAGGGTGTGACACAACCGCTCACATTCCTGATGATCCTTTTCATCAGCTTTACCATCACGCCACACCAGTTCGGGTTAGTGATGCGCCAGCCAGGAGGTGTCCTCGCGGGATTGGTGTCCAATTTTGTCTATATGCCGCTTTTGTGCTGGCTGCTGGCGCGCCTCCTGGTAGCGGACAATCAGCTGGCGACCGGCATTATCCTGGTGGGTGTCGTGCCTTGCGCCGGCATGGCAGCCGTGTGGACGGCGCTGCTCAAAGGAGATGTACCGCTGGGCATGGCCATCAACGCCTTGACAATGGTGTTGGCACCTTTTCTGATCCCACCTCTGATGTGGCTGTTGGCCGGCAGCAGTATGACGATAAATATGTGGAGCATGTTTCAACAACTGGCCTTCATTCTGCTCATCCCCCTGATACTGGGGATTGCAGCGCGTTGGTGGGTAGAACGAAGATGGAATGTCAGGCCATATCTTCCCTTGCTGCCCGCCTTATCAGCGCTGGCGGCTGTGGTGCTGATGTTCACCACCTGTAATGTCAACGTGCCGCTCATCGCGGCGCGCTGGTCGCTGGTGCCATCGGTATTGGCGGCGGTCGTGTTGATATTCCCGCTGGGATTCTTGATCCCGCATGGGCTGGGGTATTATTTCTTCAGCTGGGAACAGCGCATTGCGGTCACCTATGCTTCCGGCATGAAGAACCTGCCGATTGCGGTTGGGTTGGCCTTTGCCAGTTTCCCACCTTCGACAGGGCTGCCGGTGGCACTGTCGTTCATCGTGCAAATGCTCGTCGCCAGCCTGTTCATCGGTACTTGCGTGCCCAGGTATCCCGACGGTCTGGCGCTGTCTCCATTGGCCAGACAGCACAGCAGGTACCGCTATCTGTTTCCAACCGAAAGGGATAAACCTTGTGGCGGAATACGGGCATTGTCGTACAGGAAAAGAGGGTGGATATTATGTTAATCGATGAATACGAGCTGAAGCTGTTTACTCCGCCATGCGAGCCTGGCGCCGAAAAGTGGACCGCCGAGGCACAATTGAAGGTGGACATCAGCGAGGTGTTGCCCTACCTCAACGCCACACTGCGCGGTGCAGTCTACAATCGGGCTGCCAATGCGCTGACCTGGACCAAGGGGGGGCGTAACGTCGCCTTCCATGCCAAGCGTATCATGGCCGCCAGCTTGGCGGATCGCGCCGAAGCGGAACGCGTCATCCGCGGGTTGGTCGATTTGGTCAATCGCACCTGGGAACGGCGACATGAGCTGCAGCCCGATTTCGAGATGCGCCGGCGTGCCGCCCCGATGGAAGTCTATCAGTTGTTGCCCAAGACGAACTGCGGGCAATGCGGTCAGCCGACGTGCTTTACCTTTGCGCTGAAGCTGGTGGCCGGCCAGAAGGAACCCGAGGACTGTCCACCACTCCAGGGGCCCGCATACGCCGAGCAGCTGGCTACATTGCGGGAGCGGCTGGGTGACATGCCAGCACTTGGTTCAGGGTAGTCGCAAGGAGGTGAGACAATGTATCCGATCTGGCAAGTGATGCTTGGGCTGTTCGGCCTGGTGGCTATATGTATGGGAGGTGTTCTATCAGCGGCGTGCAACGACCATCCCGGCGTGGCGTCGTCTGGGCCGCAGGCAGCTGTATCGACGTCACCTGTTTCGACCCTTGCACCGACGCCGACGGTCGCCGGCACTCCGTCTGTGGCAGCGCAGGCAACACCGACACGAACTCCCACGTTGCCGCCACGGCCACTCACCGGCCGGACTGAGACATTCGCCATCGTTCCGGAAGAGAGCATGCTCACCTACACGATCACTCAGGTGCTGCTCGATGAGGGAGGACGCACCGAGCAGGTAGTGGGCCGAACGCGCCAGTTGGCCGGCCAGTTTGCGCTCAACTACGATGACCCGAGGAACAGTGGTTTCGGGATGATCACCGCTAATCTCAACACGCTGACCAGCGACAATCCTGAGCGTGATGAAGCGTTGCGCTCCAATTGGCTGGAGTTTGCGCGTTTCCCGCTGGCTTACTTTCTGGTCAGGGAAGTGCGGAACTTCCCGCCGGATTTCCAACCGGCAAAGCCGTTGGACTTTCAGCTGGTGGGTGACCTGACATTGAAGGGTGTCACCCGGCCGACCACGTGGGACACGACCGCCGCTCTGTACCTTGATCGGCTCAAGGGAACTGCCACCACGCGCATTAATTTGGCTGACTTCGGCATCCCGCTGCCCCTCGTGCCGGGCCTGATCGAGGTGACGGATGGGGTGACGGTGACGTTGGAGTACACGTTCAAGATGATTCAGCCACCTCCGCTTCCGGGTGGGACTTGAGGATAACCTTGGTTGTCCGTGTGGCAACGTCAATGTTGTGGGCAAGCGGCTCAGGGGAACGCGTTTGATCAGGAACGAGTTGGAGCGATGAGCGGCAAGATAATGCGGGCGTTGCGCAGCTGTGCTCAGACGCGCTGGCTGGAGGAGAGGGAATTGCACAGGCTGGCCAGCTGTGGCCGATTGTACGCTTATGCATCAGGAGAGATGATACTGCACCCTGAAGATGTCTGCCTGTGCATCCTGCAACGTGGCCGAGTGCGATTGTCCATCCGCATGGCGCAAGAGGATGAGCAATGTGGCGGCGAGGCTACGCTCGAATTGGCGACTCCAGGTGTCGCATTTGGTTGGGGGAAATGGGTTGATCCCACGCACCTCGCCGTTTCTGCGCGTGCTACCACCCCGGTTATCGTCGCCCGCTTTGAGATGGCAGCCCAGCTATGCGAATCGGGCTTTGCGACATTGGGATTGCAAATGATATTGCATTTGTACGGATTGTTACAAGAGGGGGGCATATGCCCACCTAACGTGGGTACATTTCTTGAGCTTGAGCAAATCAACCTTATCATGAGAGGAGAACAAGGTACATGAGCACAACCGAGAAACCCAGTGGCACTCCGGAGACAGCCTTGTTTGTCTGTTTTGGCGGTATGTCCAACGTGGGCACATTGACCGGCCTGGCCGGCTTGGAGGTGATGAAGCAGCTGGGACGGCAGAAGGCCTGCATCTTCTGTCTGGGCGGGTTGCCCACCCAAGCACCCACTGTTCTCAAGGCAACCGAAGGAGCCCAGCACATCATCACCGTGGACGGTTGTTCCATCAATTGTGCGCGCAAGCTTGTGGAAGCGGCCGGCTTTACCCCAGACCGCTCTCTCACACTGGTCACCGATTGCGAGATCCCTAAGAAGTCCTCATTCGATTTTACTGAAGAGGATGTACAAAAGGTAGTGCGGGCGATTCTGGAGGCTTTGGAAGAGATAGAGGCGGATAAAGCAGCGGAGGCACAGACAGCTCCGTGACACCTTCGGGCGGGCAAACGCGATACATCTGGCTGGCCTTCGAGGCAAGCGAGGTGATCGAGCTCAAGCGCATTACACTGGATCGGGATGTGGCGGCGGCAAACGATCTCTTCTGGCGCATTATCGTGCCGCGAGTTGTGACCGCGGCACGACGACGCGGTCTGCAGATCGAAATCGATGGGGCATCCGGAGGAGGTGGTGGGCGTTTATCTGGATAATGCGGCCACCAGCTGGCCCAAGCCGGAAGCGGTCTATGCCGCGGTAGACCACTTCATGCGGCACGTGGGTGGCACACCTGGGCGCGGCGGTCATTGGCGTGAGGAGGAGGCCGCCCGCATTGCCGACAAGGCGCGTGCCGCTCTGGCAGAGCTGTTTCATGCCACCGATGCCTCACGGATCGTGTTCACCATGAACGCCACGCAGGCGATCAACATGGCCCTGAAGGGGTTGCTGCAACCGGGCGATCACGTCATCACCTCGTCCATCGAACACAATGCGATGTGGCGGCCGCTGAAGGCATTGGAGCGGCGTGGCGTCGAGCTGACCGCACTGCCATGTGCACCAGATGGCACACTCCGCCCAGAGGATGTGGAGGCAGCGATTCGTCCCAACACACGCCTGATAGCGCTGTTGCACGCTTCTAATGTGTTGGGTACCCTGTTGCCCATCGATCAGATCGGCCAGGTCGCACATCGGCATGGCATCCCATTCTTGGTGGACGCTGCTCAGACGGCCGGAGCATACCCGATCGATATGTGGGCGATGCACATCGATTTGCTGGTCTTCGCCGGCCACAAGGGACTGTATGGTCCGCATGGGACGGGTGGCCTGGTGGTGCAACCCGGCATTGAGCTGGAGCCGTGGATCGAGGGAGGCTCGGGAGTTGAATCGGAGCGCGAGGACATGCCATCAGAGCTGCCAGCCCGGCTGGAGGCGGGCACTCACAATGCTGCTGGCATTGCGGGTCTGCTGGCCGGTGCACAATTCGTGCTGGAACTCGGCGTGGAACGCATTCGCACACACGAGATGGAATTGACCGCTCGGCTGATTGCGTTGTTGCAAGAGATACCAGGGGTGAAGCTATTGGGCCCCTCGGACATCGAGCAACGCACGGCTGTCGTCGCGGTGATGGTGCAGGGGTACGCGCCCGATCAACTGGCTGCTGTGTTGGATCAGGCCTTTGATGTCGCTACGCGTGCTGGTTTGCATTGTGCTCCACAAGCACACCGGGTTGCCGGCACGCTGGACTGCGGAGCGCTGCGCTTTAGCCCTGGTTGGTTTACTCGCGAGGAGGATATCGTCTACGCTGTGGGAGCATTGCGCTCTATTCTGGAGGGGTGATAAATTGCCTGTCGAACGCATTGAGAAAACCCTAATTCTCCTGGAAGAGGCCGAAGTGCGCCAGATACTGTTGCTGGCGCGAGAGAACGATCCAGCGCGTATCTTTGAGTTTGTCACCCAGGTGATCGCGAAGAAAGTGGAGGCAGCTTTGCGCCGGCGCTGCAAGTGATCACTTTCTAGAATTTCCGGGGCAGGGAGGTGGCGGAAATGGACAAGCTCTCGGTGGTCTTGGACGAAGAGCAGCAGGTGTGGTTGCGCATGGTTTTGTCAGATCGGGATGGGGAAGAAGCATTGCGTTTCCTGCGCGAGGTGATTTGGTCCCAGATAGAATCGATACGCCGCAAAGAATTGCGGGGTCATCTGGAAGCAGGCCAACGCTGAATGCAAATCCGACTTCGGCGATGGCGACTTCGTATTCTCACGGCAGGAGGTGAAATCCCCATGATAAAGCGGTTGTGCGTTCTGACTGCACTGGTGGCATTCCTTATGACACCGGTATGGCCGGGCGCTGCTCTGGCAGATGCGCCAGTGGTCCATGCCATCCTGTTTTGGTCCCAAACATGTCCGCATTGCCATTATGTTATCGAAGAAGTGTTGCCGCCCCTTCAGGCGCATTATGGAGCTCAGTTTCGCCTGAAAATGCTGGAAGGAAGGGAGCCGGCCAATGTGGCGCTGTATCAGGTGGCGGTGGAACGGTTTAACATTCCGCCAGAGCGGCGTGGAGTACCTACGCTGATCATTGGGGACCACGTGTTGGTTGGTTCGCGTGAGATTCCAGAGCAGCTGCCCAATTTGATCGCCACGTACCTGGCAGCCGGCGGGGTGGATTACCCGCCCCTGCCAGGCCTGGAACGCGCTGTGGGGGTCGAGCTGTGCGGCAACGCGCCATGTGAGGAGGGCACGACCCCGGCGCCGGCAGGAACACCCGAGACACAGGACGCTGCTGAGGAACGCGCAGCTCCCGATCCGCTGGCCAATGCCCTTGCAGGCGTTGTCCTGGCGGTGCTGGCCTTTGCGCTGCTCTATGCCTTCATCGCCCTCAGGCAAGCCAGTCGATGGGTCGCCGCGAAGACAGAGGCATCACCAAAGCATTCGCACCGTGCACAACCTGCTGCGGATCCGCAGGCTGGCTGGTGGTCCCTGCTGATCCCTGTGTTTGCCCTGGTCGGCCTGGGTGTGGCCAGCTATCTCGCTTACACGAAGCTGGCGCATGCGGATGTGCTGTGTGGTCCGGTGGGGGATTGCGATGCCGTGCAGATCAGCCCCTACTCGGAGCTGTTCGGCATTCCGGTGGCTATATTGGGTGGGCTGAGCTATCTGGGTATCCTGTTTTTTTGGCTGCTTTATCGTCTGTTCGCTGGCCAGATGGGATGGACCGCTTTGCTCATTCTGTGGGGACTGGCGGTGATCGGGGCTGCTTTCTCCCTCTATCTGACATTCCTGGAGCCTTTTGTGATCGGGGCAGTGTGTACCTGGTGTCTCACCTCGGCGGTGTGTATGGCTCTTATCCTGCTGTTAGCCTCATATGTTCTGCGCAGCCAGGCCACCGCAATTCCGTACCGAACACGCGGTATATAGACTTTGTGAAAGCAGGCGGTCGCTGCAAACCCCGAAGGGATGTCATGGTGTTATCCTGGTAAAGGGAGTGTGCTGCCATAGACCATACCCAGTGACATCCGATCCAGTTCCCGCTATGGGATCGATGGACTTGGATGCACTTTCCTGGTGTTTTATAACTGTGAATCTGTGCGAACACTGGGAACAGGAGGGAATGGCTATGCGGGTTTTGTTGGTACAGCCGAAGCAGAATCAAGGGATCGGGCTGGAAAGCCTGGACTTGATCGAACCTCTAGGCCTAGAGATGATCGCTGCGGCACTCCGGGATGGGCACGAGGTGGCATTGTTGGATTTGCGTCTGCAGCCGGATGCCTTGTCGGCCACAATAGCCGATTTTCGCCCCCATGTGGTGGGGATTAGCTCCACCTTTACAGTAAAGTTATATCAGGCGCTCCAGATCGCAGAAGTTGCCAAAGTGGCGCATCCGCAGACGTTCACCGTGGTCGGAGGCCATCATCCCTCATTGTACCCGATCGACTTTCAGCATCCTGCGGTGAATGCCATCGTGGTGGGGGAGGGGGAGACCACCATGCGTGAGCTGGTGGATTGCCTTGCTGCTGGCGACGACCCCGCACGCGTGCCCGGATTGGTGCTCAACCGTCCGGAAGGCCAACATTTCACTGGTCAGCGCGCATTGGTACCCAATCTGGATGCCCTGCCGCCACCGCAGCGCGCGCTGACGCAACCGTTTCGTCTTCACTACCACCTGTTCACCGAGCGGCCGATAGCGGCTGTGGAGACGACGCGCGGCTGCCCGTATCGGTGCAACTTCTGCGCCGTCTGGCGCTTTTACCAGGGCCGTGTGCGTTTTAAAAGTCCCCAACGGGTGGTGGAGGAACTGGAATCGATATCCGAGCCCAAAGTGTTCTTCACTGACGACAACTTCCTGTCCAATGTGCAGCGCAGCAAGGAGCTGGCGCGGTTGATCCGGGAGCGGGGCATCCGCAAACAATATTATGTGCAGGCGCGCAGCGATGTCATCGTGCGCCATCCCGAGCTGATCGCGCAATGGCGCGAAGTCGGGCTGGATGGGGTCTTCATCGGCTTCGAGAAGCCGGACCAGGCCGGGCTGGATGCCGTCAACAAGGACAACTCAGTCGAGAACAACGAAAAAGCGCTGGCCATCCTGCGCCAGCATGGCATCGAGCCCGATGCTTCGTTCATCGTCGACCCCAATTACGATCACGCGGATTTTGCTGCCCTGCGCCGCTATGTACGTCGCTTGAAGTTGCGCTTGCCTTTCTTCACCGTGCTCACCCCAATTCCGGGTACCGCGTTCTTCGACGCCGTCAAGGACCAGCTTACCACGCGCAACTATGAGCGTTTTGACATGCTACATGCGGTTTTGCCCACGCGCCTGCCCATCACCGAGTTCTACGCCGAGCTGGCCAAGCTCTACCGTGATGCCTATCCTGTGTGGAAGCTGTGGTTGGGCAGGCTCTACTTAGCCCTGGCGGATCTCTGCTGGCGCGGACCACGTCCGATCTCCTGGCGTCGCATCCTGGATGAGATGGCACGCGTCGGCGAGGCGCGCGCTTATCTGGAGGGCTGAAGCACAAAGGCGTCGCCGGATGTCTGATGGGGCATGGAAGCCATGACGGTTCCCATTCTGCGTGCCCACCGACCCGGCACAGAAAGCGGCGGGGTCGCATCGCTGACGGATGCGACCCCGAACAGAGTGGGGGGATGGGGGTGGTACTGTGTCGGCCATCTTTATCATAAAACTGGGTTGTTAAGGGCACATAAACAATGTGTTAACAATGTGTTATCGCATGAGGGCAGCATGTCAGGCCGATTGCCGTCGCCTGCGACCTGCGCACCCTGTCTCGCGGCATCTCCCCCGAAATGCCACGCGTTCCCCTGAGCACTTAGGATGATCTCCTGGCGCAAGTGCTAAAAGGAGGAGTGCTCCAAAATTTCGTCGGGGATTTTACCTTCTCTTATGTGCTATCATTGGGGCAAATGAATGAAGGATAGGAGTAAGCCGGATGACATCCCAGCGAGGTAAGCGTCTGCTAGACTATCTGCGCACGGTGCCCGATCCGCGCCGCCGTCAGGGGCGGCGCTACCCATTGGCCGGGTGTTGGTGTTGCTGATCCTGGCCGCAATTGTCAAGCGCGCCGAACGCGGGCGCCAGCAGCGCGTCGCCGGTCCGTGCAGGCATTGCCTAATTTTGACGCGATATCGTAAGTATGCTATAGTATCATCTTGTACGTCACACACACTGGAGGTGAGGCAACTTTCCCCAGGGTGCATCAGGTTTTGTTTGATTCTTCCCGAATATGTGACTTCAACGCAAGCAAGGAGGAGCTGCAATCGGCAGTAAGGACCAACATCGTATCAATGAGGAAATCCTGGCGTCACAGGTCCGTCTGATCGACGAGAAAGGCGCCCAGATCGGTATCGTACCCATACAGGAAGCCCTGCGCATCGCCCGCGAACGCCAGATCGATCTGGTGGAAGTGGCGCCGCAAGCTGACCCGCCCGTGTGTCGTCTGCTGAACTACGGCAAGTTTCTCTACGAACGGGCGAAGAAGGAGCGCGAGGCGCGGAAGGCTCAGAAACAGATCGAAGTCAAAGAGATCCGATTGCGCCCCCGCACCGGTGAGCATGACATCGAATATAAGCTGCGTGATGCGCGTCGCTTCCTACAAAAAGGGTTTAAAGTGAAGGTGAGAGTGCGTTTTCGCGGCCGCGAGGTCACCCATCCCGAGCTAGCTAAGGAGATGTTGGATCTGGTGGCCGAAAGATTGGGGGATGTCGCTGTGGTGGAGCAGGAAGGGCATCTGGAAGGCCCCACGATGTTGATGGTGTTGGCTCCCGCGCGTTAACCCCCGGTAAAAAGGATGGTGAGGACAAGATGCCAAAGCTTAAGACACACAAAGCGACATCGAAGCGTTTCCGCTACACGGGAAGCGGCAAGTTGATGCGCACGAAGGTGGGTAAGAGTCACCTGAGACGCAAAAAGCCGCGTCGGGTGCGGGCTATGTTCGACTCGATGTTCGAGGTCGAGAATCCCGGCACGAAGCGGCGTGTCAAGCGGCTGGCCCCCTATCTGAAGGGCGCGTGAGGGGTGAGCCACCGCACCACCGCCCGACGCGTGGCCGGCGCTGGCCGTCAGGATGCTCACGCGCGGGTGCGCCTTGTGACGGTAGACTGAATTTCAGGAAAGGTGATGAAGCGTGACACGGGTAAAGGGAGGTCCACGTACTCGCAGACGGCATAAGGATATTCTGAAGCAAACCGAGGGGCAGCGCGGCACCAAGCATCGCCTCTTCCGGCGGGCGAACGAGGCGCTGATGAAATCCCTCTGGTACGCTTATCGCGACCGGCGCAACCGCAAGCGCGACTTTCGACGTTTGTGGATCATGCGCATTAACGCGGCGGCGCGGCAACACGGGCTGAATTACAGCCAGCTGATGAGCGGGCTCAAGCGCGCCGGCGTCGCGCTCGACCGCAAGGTGTTGGCCGACCTGGCAGTGCGCGATGCGCAGGCGTTTTCCAGCTTGGTTGCCACCGCACGGTCCGCTATCGGCGCCTGACCCAACCAGCCGACCGAGTACAACCACACACAGACCCATTCTGCCGTAGGAGCAACTCGTAGGGGTTGCTCCTACAGTTGTCTCCATGCAACCCCATGCGGCGGACAGTGGCAAAGCCAAAGGGGCGCATGGGCTGCTGAGCCTCTTTTCGCCCTGGATGGCAGGGGCTGCGTCGTGCGACAGCCCTCCAGCTCTCCACCCGCGCTGGCCTCATCTCCGGCGACGGGGGAAGCGGCACCCCATGTGGCGCTGCGCAGCCAGAGGGGGATGGCCAGGGCCTCGCAGCGAGCGGCCTGGCACGCCTCACCAGCGCATGGGACGCGCCGGGCGATGCCTGAGGCGCAGCGGGATGTGCCTGGGGCGGCGCCGTCGGACGCGGGAGACGTATTCCACCGCATCCGCTCCTTCTGTGCTGTCTTCGCCCGCGCTGCAGTCTTCCTCTTCTTCCTCATGCTCGCCCCTCTCCTCGGCCATCTCTAGCAGGCGTTTTTGCACCCGATAATTGACCGTGCCCTCAGGATAGTTTCCCGCGGCATCTGACTCGCCTGCCGGCACGCCGGTCAACAAGGCGATGCCCTCGTCCACGGTGGAGACGGCGTACACGTGGAATTTCCCTTCACGCACCGCCTGCACCACATCAGGCCGCAGCACCAGGTGGCGCACGTTCGCTTCAGGGATCACCACCCCCTGGGTGCCGGTCAATCCGCGTGCCTGACACAGATCGAAGAAGCCCTCGATCTTGGCGGTCACCGATCCGACCGCGAGGATGCGCCCTTGCTGGTCCACCGCGCCGGTGACGGCCAGGTCCTGGCGCACCGGCAGGCCGGAAAGGCTGGACAGGATGGCATACAGCTCCGCCGAACTGGCGCTGTCGCCCTCGATGCGGTCGTAGTTCTGTTCGAAGGTCAAGCTGGCCGAGAGGTTGAGGGGCTTGTGCTGGGCATAGCGGGCGCCGAGAAACCCTTGCAGGATCAGCACACCCTTGTTGTGGATGTTGCCGGCCAGGTTGGCCTCCCGATCGATCGCCACCACATTGCCACGCCCCATGTAGGTCTGTGCCGAGATGCGCGACGGGACGGCAAACTCGTAATCGGCCACTTCCATTACCGTCATCCCGTTGACCTGGCCGACGGCCCACCCTTCCGTCTCAATGTGGATGGTGTCCTCCAGAATTTGGCGCCGGATTTGCTCGGGCAGGTGGCCGGCACGGTAGCGGCCCTCGCGCATGGCCTGGTCCACATCTTCGGCGGTGACTACCTGGTGGCCATTGACGCCGGCCCAATAGCTGGCTTCGTGGATCACCTCCAGGATGCCGGAAAAACGGGTGGAGAGTTTGTGCTTGTCTTCCACCAGGCGCGCGCCGATCTCCACAATGCGCGCCACGGCGGAGCGGTGGAACGGCAACAGCCCGTCGGCACGCACACGCCGGGCGATGAACTGCGCATATTGCTGCATGGCCTCGGTGGTGCGCTCCATTGAGACGGCAAAATCAGCCCGCACCTTGAAGATTTTGCGAAAGTCGTCGTCCAGCTCGTAGAGCATCTCGTACGTCGACCAGTCGCCGATGAGGATGACTTTGGCCTTAAACGGGATGCATTCCGGCTCCAACGAGGTGGTCATCGGTGCCACCATGAGATCGCTCGGCATCTCGGTGCGGATTTCCTGGTTGCGGATGGTGCGTTTGAGCGCCTCCCATGCCAGCGGATATTCGAGCAGGTCGCGCGCGTTGAGCACCAGATAGCCTCCGTTGGCGCGGTGGAGGCTGCCGGCGCGGATCAGGGTGAAGTCGGTGGTCAGGACGCCGTAGCGCACCTCCTGTTCGATGCGGCCCACCAGATTTGTGTACGAAGGGCTGGTTTCGTACACCACCGGCGCTCCGGAGGCCTGGCTGTTGTCCACGATCACATTGACCTGATAGCGGCTCAGGTCGGGGAGCGTTTCTTCGGGCGGTGGGTCGGCCGGGTCGGGTGAGGCGGCTTCCTCTTCTTCCCCCAGCGACTCCGAAGAGGCCGCCAGCTCGGGGTAGAAGTCCGCCACGTGTTCCACGATGTCCTGGCGCACCTCTTCGAGATAGGTGATCACCTCCTCGAAGGTGTGATAACGCTCCAGCAGTTCCTCGATGTGCTCGCGCACCACGAAATCGGCGACCTCGCGCGTCAGGGCGCGCAGGCGCTCGCGCGCCGTTTTGTTGAGTGCCCGTATCTCGCGCAAGGCGCGCTCGAGCTCCTGTTGCAGCCCGCTGTGTGCGGACTCCCATTGCTTGCGCTGCTCCTCGCTGGCTGCCGCATATTTCTCCGGGGTGACGACCTCGCCGTCCAGGACCGGCACGAGGGCCAGGCCGGTAGCCGTCTGCACCAAGCCAAACCCTTGTGCTTCCGCCGCCTGGCTCAGCTTGGTCAGCACCCTATCCCGCGCCTGGTCGCGCTCCTGGATGATGGAATGCACGCGCTGCTGGTAATCCTCGCTGTCGAAAGCGACGGGTATGGCGCTCTGGAGATCGCGGATGAAAGCGGCCATGGCATCGCGCAGCTGCACGCCATAGCTGGCCGGCAGCCGGATCGCGCGCGGGCGGCGCGCATCGCGGAAGTTGTTGACGTAGCACCAATCATCCGGCACCGGTTCCTGCTCCGCTTTGCGCCGCAGGAACCCCATCACGGTGGTGCTGCGCCCCGAGCCGGCTGGTCCGGTGACATAGACGTTGAAGCCATAGCTGGGGATGTGAATGCCGAACTCCAGCGCGCGCAGAGCGCGTTCCTGTCCGATGATCGTGGGCAGGTCGGGGATCTCATCGGTGGTTTCGAAGGGGTACTGGCTGGCATCACAGACGTAGGTCAGCTCTTCCGGTGCCAGTTCACGTGCTTGTCGGTGGGTCATTCAAGATCTTCCTCCAAAGCGGCCACCAGCCGTCGGTAGGTGGCCGGTTCGTCTTCAAAGATATACGTGGCGGGCGTGACCACCACTCCGCTGCCGCCGATGGCACGCAGCTGCTGCACCGCCTGCACCAACCGCTCTTGGCGCACGATGATGCTGATGGCATACCAGCTGCGGTCGTGGACATCGCGCAGATAGACCGGGGCGATGGTCGGACCTTTCAGGCCGCCCAGGTCGGGCTGGGAAAACACCTTTTGCGCCACTGCCTCCGGCGATTCGCCCTTGATATTGGCGATGATGGCGTGATAACCGGTCGCGCGCAGGTGGGCTTCGAAGAATTCGAGCAGCTGCTTGGCCACCGCCAACACCTCGGGGCGTTGTTTCAGCGCGCGGCGATTGCCGATCAAGCATGCCTGGGAGCATAGCAGCGTGCCGCCCTGCACTTCTTTCAGATGGTTCTCGCGCAAGGTGACGCCGCTGGCCGTCAGGTCGGCAATGATGTCGACATAGCCCATATGAGGACCAGCTTCCAACGCGCCCTCGGCCCAGATCAGCTGATAGGGCACGATGGCGTGCTCGGTGAGGAAGGCGCTCACCAGGCGCGCATACTTGGTGCCGACGCGCAGCGGATGCCCTTCCTCGCCACGCCGGCGGGCCAGCTGTGCCAGGTCTTCCACGCTGTTGATGTCATCCCACTCGTCCGGCACCGCCAACACGAGGCGACATGCTCCAAATCCCAGCTGGTCGTGCAGGATGAGGATGGTGTGCTCGTCTCCGCCGTGCTCCGCCACGCTGTCATAACCGGTGATGCCCAAGTCCACATCTCCGTAGTACACTTTGCGCACGATGTCGGCCGAACGTTGCAGCCAGACCTCCAGCTCTGGGATAGCGGGAATCGAGGCGACATACTGGCGCGGGTTGGGCTTGACCACACGCAGTCCACAACGCTCCAAAAAGGTGAGCGTCTCCTCTTCCATTCGGCCCTTGGTGGGCAGGCCGAGACGGATCGTCCGTTCTCTCACGCTGATACCTCCGGCAGGGGAAGGGCGTAGTAAGCGATCATGCGGCTCCTGTTCGGTAGCTGTAGGTCCATTCTACTACCGCCGCCCTGCTTGTGTCAACGACGCGCACCACAGCGCCCGACGCGGATTTGCCACCTGTGCGGAACAGGTGTATAGATAAACTCTGTCTGGATAGAGAGCGCTGCGGCGCCGACGTCAGCCTTGTGTCCTGCTGGACGTCGGCGTAGTTGTGTTGTCTTCAATAATTTTTGATAAAGTGAAGTCCGAGTTTCGCCGATGCCTGTCATCGAACTGCTCTATGCGATTTGCGTGACATTATTGGGCGTTTATGGGTTCAACAGCTTGCTGTTAACCTGGATGTATCTGCGCCGAAGACGTTATGCCCTGCCGTTGCCGCCGCCAGCGGAATGGCCGCATGTGACCGTGCAGCTGCCCATCTACAATGAGATGCATATGGTGGAACGTCTGCTGAATGCGGTCGCGGGGTTGGATTACCCACGCGATAAGCTCCACATTCAAGTGTTGGACGATTCCACCGACGCGACGCGCCAGGTCGTGGCCAATGTCGTGGCGCGCTTGCAGCAGCAAGGGCTGGACATCGTCCACGTGACCCGAGCGCAGCGCACCGGCTTCAAGGCGGGGGCGTTGTCCTTTGGCCTGACCCAAACCGACAGCGAGTTGATCGCCATCTTCGACGCCGACTTCTTGCCGCCGCCTGACTTCCTGCGGCGCACGGTGCCCTATTTCGCCGACGCCCGCGTGGGATGCGTCCAGGCCCGCTGGGGGCATGTCAACCGCGAGTATTCGATCCTGACCGAGCTGCAGGCGTTGGGGATCGACGGGCACTTCGTCGTCGAACAATGTGCCCGCAATCGGGGAGGGTATTTCATCAACTTCAACGGCACTGCGGGTGTCTGGCGGCGCGCTTGTATCGACGATGCCGGCGGCTGGCAAGGGGATACGCTCACCGAGGATCTGGACCTAAGCTATCGGGCACAGCTGCGCGGCTGGCGCATGGTCTATGTTCCGGAAGTGATCGTTCCCGCCGAGATACCAGCGCAGATCAGCGCGCTGAAACGCCAGCAGGCGCGCTGGGCGCAAGGGAGCATTCAGACGGCGATCAAGCTGATCGGACCGCTGTTGCGTTCGAACCAGCCGTGGCGCATTAAGCTGGAAGGCGTCTTGCATCTGACCGGCTATCTCGTGCATCCTCTGATGTTGGTTGTCATCCTGCTGACCTTTCCGATGAGCTTCTCGCAGAGCTGGGTGCTTATGGGAGCGCCCTGGCTGATGATCGCCGCGGTAGGACCGCCCTTGATGTACTCGGTCGCCCAAATCTCCGATGGGGGGAATTGGGGCTACCGCCTGCGTCTGCTGCCGATGCTGGTGATGCTCGGCACTGGGATGTGTCTCAACAATACGCTGGCCGTCTTGCGGGCGGTGCTGGGGGTGCATACCACCTTCCAACGCACTCCCAAATTTGATCTGCGTCGCGCCGGCGATACCTGGATGAACAGCATCTACGCTCTGCGGCGCGATGCATTGGTGTGGGGCGAGCTGCTGCTCGCCCTCCTGGCGTTGAGCGCCGTCTTCCTGCCGAGCACGCGCTGGACTTTTGTTCCATGGCTTTTGCTTTACGCCGGAGGATTCAGCTACGTCGGCGGCCTCAGCCTTTATCAGACACATCAGTTGTACCGCTGGGCGAGGCTGGCATCGCGCAGTGCCACGGAGGTAGGGGTCGTCCGGTGACGGTCCGGCGGGTCGGAGCGCGCCACCACCGCCGCGACCACTTATCCGAGCCGCGACCGTGAGGGAGCGGTGGGGGCGACCAAGCGATCGCCCCCTACCACGCACGTGGCTCGGATGGGCCGGGGTGCGGCGCGGCCAGGGGCGCTTTCAGTCGCTCTGCTCCAGGTCGATCAGCATAGCTTGAAGAGCTTGTCGGAGAGCTGGCAGCTGTTTGGTGGCAATCACCCACACAATCTCCAGATCCACATCGAAGTACTCGTGGATCACAATGTTGCGGAAACCCACTACGCGCTGCCAATGCACCTCGGCATATTGCTGGCGCAAGTGTTCAGGGATGTGACGTGCTGCCTCACCGATGATCTCCAGATTGCGCACCACAGCGTCCACAACCATGTCGTTCGCTTCAAATGAGGCGAAGTCCAAACCAGAAGTGTAACGTTCGATCTTGGTGATGGCCGCCAACATATCCCGCAGGAAAAGGCGCGCGTCTCGCTTAGACATAGACCAGCTCCTCCTGGATCGACCGCCAGAGCCAGGGCTTGCGCCGGAGTGCACCCATCGTCGCCAGATCTACTTTCATCCCGAGCAGATCTTCCAGGTAGGTGTGTAGATCCACAATCTCCCAGCCGGTGGGGCATTCCAGCTCAGCGAGGATGTCGATGTCGCTCTCCGCCGTCTGTTCTCCCCGCACATAGGAACCGAAGATGGCGATGCGGCGCACTCCAAAGCGCGTGCGCAATTCCTCGCGGTGTTGTGCCAACCGCCGTTGGACTTCGTGCAGCGTTTGCATAGAGTCACCGCTCAACCAGGTGTTTCATCAGCTCCCGTGGAGGGCCTCGTGAAGTTTATGCGTGTGTTGTCTTCGAGCCTGCTCAACCTCAACCGAGATAGAGCACACCGATGCTCTCTTCGGCACACTCCATATTGTACAACCATGTGGCTTCCGCCGCATGCTACACGGGTTGCCTGATTCGAATTGGTCACCTGATCCACGGCTGGGCATGCCAAGGCTTTTTGCGCTCTCCGTGGTAAAGAAACATCCCATATCCACGCCACGACCGTGAGGGAGCGGTAGGGGCGACCAGCCGATCGCCTCCTACCACGCGCGCGGGTCGGATCGGTCTGGGCGGGGCATCGCGCCGCTTGCTGGCGCGCGCGGCTCGGTTCACACTATCACCGCCGCGACCCCATATCCGCGCCGCGACCGTGAGGGAGCGGTAGGGACGACCAGCCGATCGCCCCCTACTACGCGCGCGGCTTGGTTCGGCCTGGGGCGGCATCGCGCCGCTTGCTGACGCGCGCGGCTCGGTTCACACCATCACCGCCACGGGGTTCATCCCACGGCGGCCTTTCACCTGCGGCGGCGCAGGATTTCGCGCTTGATCTCAGCGATCGCCTGCGTCACCTGAATCTCGCGCGGACATGCCTCGGTGCAGTTGTAGATGCCCCGACAGCGCCACACCCCTGAGGGCGAGTCGAGGATGCGCAAGCGTTCCTCAGCCGCCTGATCCCGGCTGTCGAAGATAAAGCGATGCGCTTGCACGATCGCAGCCGGTCCAATGTAGTCCGGCCGTGACCAGAAGATGGGGCACGCGGTGGTACAGGCGGCACACAGAATGCACTTGGTGGTATCGTCAAAGCGCTCGCGCTGGGCAATGCTTTGCAGCCGCTCGTCCGCCGGGGGAGGATCATCGTTGACCAGATAGGGCATGATGGAACGGTAATGTTCCATGAACGGCTCCATGTCCACCACCAGGTCTTTGATCACCGGCAAGCCCAAAAGCGGTTCGATGGTGATGGGACTCCCCAACTCCTGGATGAGCGTCTTGCACGCCAGGCGGTTGCGCCCGTTGATGCGCATTGCATCGGAGCCACAGATGCCATGCGCACACGAACGCCGATAGGTCAACGAGCCGTCCTGATACCACTTGACCAGGTTCAAGGCATCTAACACCCGGTCGGTGGGTTCGCATTCCACCTCATAGTGCGCCCACCAGGGCGCCCGATCCTTTTCTGGGTCGAAGCGACGGATTTTGAGCTTGACCTTCATAAGTGCCGAGTCTCTCCTCGCGGATTTCGCTTGATCATAAGCTTCGGGAAACGCTTCAGTACACCCGTTCCTGCGGCGGATAATCCAGGATGGTCACCGGCTTATAGCGCAGCTGGATGCCGTTTTCGGTGCGGAATGCCAGGCTGTGCTTGAGCCAGTTGGCATCATCGCGTTGGGGATAGTCCTCGCGCGCATGACACCCTCGCGTCTCCGTGCGTGCCAGGGCGGCGACGGCGGTCACCTCAGCCAGATCTAACAGGCAGCTGAGCTCCCAAGCTTCCAGCAGCTCAGTGTTGAAACACCGACTCTTGTCGTGGATGCCGGCATATTGATAGCGTTGTTGCAGTTCACGCAGCGTTTGGATCGCCTTTTCGATCCCCGCCGCCTCGCGGAAGACGCCCACATGGTCCATCATCACCCGCTGCATCGCGGCGCGGATGTCGGCGATGCGCTCTTGCCCGGGAGACCGGGCGCGCAATCCCTCCAGCATGGTGCGGGCCGGTTCGTCCGGATGGTGGGGCAACGGGGTGAACCCGCTCGCACGACAGTAGCGTACCGCATCCAGGCCACTGCGCCGACCGAAGACCAAGATGTCCACCAGGGAATTGGTGCCCAGGCGGTTGGCGCCGTGCACCGAGACGCAGGCAACCTCGCCTGCCGCATAAAGGCCCGGCAAGACCGTGTTGTGTTCATCGACCACGACGCGCCCGTGGAGATCGGTGGGGATACCCCCCATCGCATAATGGGCGGTGGGCTGGACGGGGATGGGTTGGGTGAGCGGGTCGATGCCCAGATAGGTGCGCACGAAATCGGTGATGTCGGGCAGGCGTGCCTGGATATCAGCCGCGGTGATACGCCGTGGGGTGCCATCGGGATTCTTCTTGCCATCCTGCTCGAAGTACGCATTGATCGTCTCGGGGCGGATGTCCAGGTATACATAATCCTTGCCGTCCACCCCGCGCCCCTCGCGGATTTCGAGATAGATGGCCCGTGCGATGACATCGCGCGAGGCTAAATCCTTCAAGTTGGGAGCGTAGCGCGCCATGAACCGCTCCCCGCGTCCGTTGATCAGCACACCACCTTCGCCGCGTGCCCCTTCCGTGACGAGGATGCCCAGCTTGTAGATGCCCGTCGGGTGGAACTGGAAGAACTCCATGTCTTCAAGC
>QEXY01000055.1 GCA_003130875.1 Ardenticatenia bacterium | reverse complement strand
GAGAAACGGGGTCAAACCCAGTCGCGCGGACGCGAACGGCATGTATGCACCGCCGAGCATACAAGCGAGAAACATGAAAGGCTTCTCCGGTCTCTACGTCCTCTGCGGTGGAGAAGCACTTTCTGCAAGCGGTCGTTCCCATTCGTCTCCCATTTTGACATACACCTCTCGACCTCTCATTGACAATGTGCTTTGCCCGTATCATGATATACACAAGCGAGTAGAAACCTTTTCACGGAGGTCCTCATTCAGTTATGACCACGATCACCCCACGCGAGCTGTACGAATGGTGCAAAATCCCCTATGATGAGCTGGAGGGGCATCCACGTCTCAAGGTGCGCTTTCGCCTCTGCAAGGATTCGACGGAGATGGGGCAGCTGATGGCGCGCGAGCTGGTCGATGAGATCAAGGCACATAACGCACGCGGCGAGGTGACCCGTGCCATCATCCCCTGTGGCCCAAGCTGTTGGTACAAGCCGTTCACCGACCTGGTTAACCGGGAACGGGTGAGCTTGCGCAACCTGATCGTCTTCCACATGGACGAATGTCTGGACTGGCAGGGGCGTGAGCTGCCGCGGCGACATCCCTACAGCTTCCGCGGCGAGATGGAACGCCTCTTCTATGACCCGGTGGACCCCGAGCTGGCCGTGCCCGAGGAAAATCGCAACTGGCTGACTCCCGCCACGATGGAGCAGGTGCGCGAACGCATCTGGTCGGCGCCGATCGACATCACCTATGGCGGCTGGGGGCAGGATGGCCACATTGCCTACAACCAGGCGCGGCGGCATCCCTACAGCCACATCACCATCGAGGAGCTGCGCAACTCCAGCATCCGCATCCAGGAGAACAACTGGGATACTATCCTGGCGCTGGCACAGCGCACCTTCGGCAGCGCCTACCAGTTCGTGCCGCCCATGTCCATCACCCTGGGCATCAAGGAATGCCTCGCGGCGAGGAAGGTGCGCGTGTTCAGCGACACGGGCGCCTGGAAGCAGACGGCGTTGCGCGTGGCGCTGTTCGGGCCGATCACCCCGGAGTATCCCATCACCCTGCTACAGGAGCACCCGGACGCGCTCATCACCGCGACCATCGACACGGCGCGCCATCCCATCAGTGAGCATCCGGAGTGGGATTTGGGAGTGTGAGTCCATTCTCTGAAGGGCGTTCAGGACGTCAGGGGTATGCTGACTCCTATCCTTTGCGGTTTAGGCAGACTGACGCATAATTATGGTGTTGTTTCGGGCAATTGGGGGATGTAGAGGGGAAGGGCACTATGAATGTACTGCAAGAGGTGGAACAGCTTCTATCTAAGATGACACGTGCTGAAAAGGCGCAGTGTTGCAATGGATTGTGCGCGATCTGGGCGATGCCTTCCCCGGTATTGAGAGCACTCCTGGCGTTTGCGGCGGCGAACCTCGTATCGTGCGTACACGCATTCCCGTTTGGGTCCTGGTGCAATCCCGGCGTCTCGGAGCGAGTGAAGCGGACTTGCTACGCAGTTATCCCAACCTGCGTGCGGAAGACCTGGCAAATGCCTGGGCTTATTTTCGCCTGCACCGCGATGAGATTGAACGGCAAATCAGCGAGAATGAGACAGCGTGATATATGGCGCGCTTGTATGCCAATGAAAACCTTCCCTTACCTGTTGTTGAGGAGCTGCGCCGGTTGGGGCATAATGTATTAAACCTGTGAAAGCGGTCAGGCAGGGCAGGCCATACCTGACGAGGGGGTGCTGGCTTTCGCCGTGGCCGAAGGGCGCATATTGGTGACACTTAACCGCAAGCATTTCGTCCGCTTGCATAAAGCGCGGCCAGAACATGCAGGTATTGTTGTATGCACGTTTGATCCCAAGTTTGCTGTTCTGGCACAGCGCATTCATGAGGCGCTCCTATCGCAGCCCCAAATGGCTGGCCAACTGATGCGTATCAATCGCCCTGGGTAATCCCAGTCTCCGTACCAGTGGTGGCGTAAGCGAGAAACATCCGTGTGTAGACTGCCACAAGCAGGTCCGGCACTGGAGCGCGCTGGTCTCATGGAAAAATGTGTAAGCATGAAAAGGGTATAGGAATAAGAATCTAGCAGAAGTGCTCCCGATGGCCGAGATTGCCGAGTTTTGCCGGCGCTGGAAGATCCGGGAATTGGCAGTCTTTGGCTCTGTGTTACATCCGGACTTCAACGTGGCGAGCGATGTCGAGCTGCTTGTGACTTTTGAAGACGATGCCGAGTGGGGTTTGCTCGACCACATTCGAATGCAGTAGGAATTCCAGGCCCTTCACATGTGTCGCTGTCAAGTGCCGCGTCACAGACCGTCTCAGTGGATAGACCTCCATGACCCAACCGCCCACTGTCCGACTGAGCTGGAATAAGGCCATTGTGCTGGTCACGTTGGTCTTCCTGGTCGGTGCCAGTGTGACGGCATTCCTTTTATCTCAGGCACTGTATTTGTTGCCACCCCTGACCAATGGCACCCCGGCATTTTATCTGGCGCTAGTGTTGGTGCCCACCATCCTGATGCTGATCCGATGTGCCCGCATGCACCCGAGCGGTCTTCGCATCAGTGGGGTGTTGCTCCCTGTCTGGATAGCGGTGCTTACGTGTTTCTATCTCGCCCTGCTGGGTCCGGCGTTGTTCCGTTACTCAGCCATCGAGTGCCACTCCGCAACGCGCTCGGGCCTGCTCATTCACCACGCCTGTACGTGTCGGGTGGAAACCTACGAGGGCCGGGCACAAAGGGATTGTTCGCTGGACGGTTTTGCATGGTCACCTATGTTGCCGCTGACGGCGCAAAAGTAAGTGTAGCTGCCGCAGGTTCTAATATCCGCGACTTGTTTCCAACCCCGGAAGCATACCGCCAGTTCGTCACCGATTATCAAGATGAGGTGAAGGCTCGTGAACACATCCAAAAGTATGTTTGGGAATAACGACAACTCGACCCTCCCGCAGGCTTTGAGCCTGCGGGAGGGTTCAGGGCGGCGTGAGGGATAAATGAACCATCCGCTCTACGTAGACATTGCGCAAGCGCCCTACCGCGCCCTTATCGGCGTGGGGGGCATCGGCGCCGGGTCATTCTTCGCGCTGAAGGGCAACCACACGCTGGGACGCGAGGAGAGCCGCCTCGGCCACTTCCTGCCCCGGCGCGACTACTGCAAGCTGCACATCATCTGTCACTACGTCCAGACCCTGTTGGGGCCATCGTTCGCCACCATCCCCATTGGCAAGGTGGGCGAGGACGAGATGGGGGTGCGCTTGCTGCACGAGATGCGCGAGGCGGGGCTGGACACGCGCTATGTGCAGGTCGCGCCCGGTTTGCAGACCCTCTTCTCCTTCTGTTTCATCTACCCCGACGGCAGCGGTGGCAACCTGACCACCGACGACTCGGCGTGCGCGCATGTGGACGCTGCCTACGTCCGGACAGCTGAGCCAGAATTCGTCCGCTTTGCCGGTCGTGGTATCGCGCTGGCGGCGCCCGAAGTGCCGCTGGCAGCGCGTCAGGCCCTACTGGAGCTGGGCACGCAGCATCGGATGCTGCGCGTGGCGTCGTTCGCCACCGGTGAGCTGGCTGAGGCGATCCAGCTGGGCATGCTGCACCACGTCGATCTGCTGGCGCTCAATCGAAGCGAAGCTGCTGCATTCGCCCATCTGGCAGCTGAGGAACACACACCCGCCGCGATCGCACACGCGGCGGCGGAACGCCTCAGGCAGCTGAATCCGGGCGCCCAGTTGACCGTCACCGCCGGGGCGCATGGCAGCTGGAGCTGGGACGGTCACGAGCTGGTTCACCGGCCGGCCATCCCGGTGACCGCCGTCAGCACCGCCGGCGCCGGGGATACCTTTCTGGCCGGTATTCTCGTCGGCCTGGTGGCGCGCCTGCCTCTGCACCAGGCACATGAACTGGGTGCGCTGGTCGCCGCGCATGCGGTGACTTCGCCGCACACGATCAACAAGGAGACCGACCGCGTGGCGCTCTGGCAGCTGGCCGAGGCGCTACACGTGCCCTTAAGCCAGGCGGTGCGTCGCTTGCTGATATCACAGGATTTTGCATCGGGAAGGACACCGAACATGCACGAGGAGACCGATTCACGATGAAACCCCTCAACGAGATCGTCGCCCGTATGATCGCCCTGCGCACGCAGGGCATTCAGCTGACCCTGTTAGCTGCCTGCCCCAACTCGGCAGCGGTGCTCGAAGCGGCGGTCAAGGTGGCTGCGGTGAACAACCTGCCCATGCTCTTTGCTGCGACGCTCAACCAGGTGGATCGCGACGGCGGTTACACCGGCTGGACGCCTCAGGCGTTTGTCGCCTCGATCCGCCACTATGCCGGGAAATATCACTGGGAGGGCCCGCTCTATCCCTGCTTAGATCACGGCGGCCCCTGGCTTAAGGATCTGCACGCGCTGGCGAACCTGTCCTATGAGGAAACCATGGCCGAGGTGAAAGCTTCGCTGGTGGCATGTCTGGAGGCCGGCTATGCCCTGTTGCACATCGATCCGACTGTGGATCGCACCCTTCCCCCTGGCCAGCCGGTGCCGATTGAGACGGTGGTGGCGCGCACCATCGAGCTGATCGAGCACGCGGAGCGCGAACGCGCGCGGCGCGGATTGCCGCCCGTGTCCTACGAGGTGGGCACCGAGGAGGTGCACGGTGGCCTGGTGGATCGCGATGCCTTCTGCCGTTTCGTCCACAGCTTGCGCCAGGGGTTGGCGGAGCGTAATCTGTTGAGTGCATGGCCGTGTTTCATCGTGGCACGCGTGGGCACCGACCTGCACACCACCTTCTTCGACCCGGAATCGGCGCGCTGGCTGTACGACGTGGTGGCTCCGTTGGGTTCGCTCATCAAAGGGCACTACACCGACTGGGTGGAGAACCCGTCGGAGTATCCTGCCACTGGAATGGGCGGTGCCAATGTCGGGCCGGAGTTCACCGCCGAGGAATATCTGGCATTGCAGGAGCTGTGTGCCAAGGAAGCGGATATGAAGCGCAGCCGTCCCCACATCGAGCTGTCCGGTTTTATGGCGGCGTTGGAACAGGCGGTGTACGACTCGATGCGCTGGCGCAAATGGGTGCTGCCAGAGGAATATGCTCGTGCCGGGCAGCCCGAGACGGTACAGGCAGACGCACAGGCCATCTGGCGTGCGCTGACGCCGGAACGTCGCGCATGGCTGACGCAGACCGGCGCCCGTTACGTGTGGACGGCGCCGCAGGTGGTAGCTGCGCGGCAGCAGCTCTACCACAATCTCGCGCCCGTCATTCCAGATGCGCACCAGGTGGTGGTCGACCGCATTGCGCGCTGCATGGAGAAATATGTGCTGGCCTACCACCTGTTTGACACGGTGCCCTTGTTGGAAGCGTAACCTGGCGCGACCGCATGACACGTTAGATCCTTCAATCCGCCCCGAACCCAACCGTAAGAGCACATTATTCCGGACTGCGCATTGGGGATACACCCTGGAACGACGAGGACACCAAGGACGGCTAGATGCTGCAAAAGAAGCGCACAAACGGCGGACAAGACAATCCATGATCAGACCGATTGCTTGTGCTGTCACGTGCGCTTTTGCCCGCCGTGTCAGCGCATAGTCACCACTGATGATGTCGTATTGGCGTCCATCTCGGCAATAGGGCGATGGGCAACCAACATCCAGGTGCGACTTGACCAACGCGAAGATTTGGGCAAAAATGGCATCGCTTCCAGATACATGCTCACCCAATGCCCGACAGAGGGCATAGCAAATTTTATAGGAAGGGTTGTGACCCACGATGCCAGGCAAATGCATCCTCGTCGTCGAAGACGAGCTAATTGTTGCAGAAAATATCCGGGTCATGCTCACGAGTTGGGGTTACGTTGTGCCACCTCCAGCCGCTTCGATCGCTGAAGCCCTGCACGTATTGGAGGACCTACGCCCCGATATGGTGCTGATGGACATCCAGTTAGAAGGCCCTATGGATGGCGTGCACCTGGCTCAACAGATTCGTGAACGCTTTAACATTCCACTGATTTATCTAACCGCTTATGCAGACGCAGAAACGGTGCGTCAAGCCCTGATCGCTGAGCCCTATGGCTATCTGGTCAAGCCCTTCTCCGCAGCCGAGTTACGTACAACGGTTGAGCTGGCGTTTTTCCGTCACGATCTCGAACGTCAACTGAGCGCCCGCGAGGCACGTTATCGCGCTATCGTGGAGGCGCTCTCTGACCCGGTTTTGCGTCTCCAGCCGGATGGTACCATCACTTTTGTCAATCCCGCGTGTGCGCGTCTATTGGGAAAACAAGAGGTGGATTTACTGGGTCAGAACTTCCTTTCGCTCATCATCGCAGAAGACCGGGCGGCGGTGCGCGAGCGACTGGGATTGCTCAGCCGCAAGAGGCCAGTAGCTGACGGGGACGCCTGCTTGGAGACTGGAGCACCTCATCCTCCGCGCATCTGGTGGCATTATACGGCGGTATACAGTGAGCAAGGTAATCTGGTCGAGATTCAGGCGGTGGGCCGGGATGTGAGTTCTCGGCGGCGCCTCGAAGAGGAACTACGTGAGCGCAACGCCTGGTTGGAACGCCTGAATCAAGCCCGCCAAGTTTTTTTCTCCAGCCTGGACCTCGAGCAGGTGTTGGCGCATATCCTCGAAACATTGCGCCAACAAATGAGAGTTGTCGCTAGTTCAGTGTGGTTGATCGATGAGCAAACAGGGGAGCTGGTCTGCCACTACGCCACCGAACCGGGCAAAAAGGCCGTGTTAGGCTGGCGTCTGGCGCCTGGCCAAGGTATCGCCGGTTGGGTGGCCAGCACTGGACGCAGTCTGCTTGTGCCCGATGTCCGCCACGATCCGCGTCATTTCAAAGCGGTGGGTGAGCAAACCGGCCTGCATATCGCCTCGATGATCAGCGTCCCTTTACGCATCCAAGGCCGCGTGATTGGCGTGATGGAGGTCATGGATAGAGCACCCAATCGCTTCACAGAGGCGGATCTGAAACACGTGGAGCTCTTGGCCACGGCCGCCTCCCTTGCCATCCAGAATGCCTATCTTTATCGTGAAGCCAACCATCTACGCCTTTTCAACGAGGAAATCGTGCAAAGCATGGATGAGGGAATTGCGATAGAGGATGCGGCAGGCGTGATCACGTTCGCAAACCCTCGTCTGGCCCAAATGCTGCGCTGTGAGGTGACCGATTTGCTCGGACGGCGTTGGTCTGAGATCCTGACACCCGAGGAGGCCGCCGTCATTGCCGCAGAACGTCATCGTTGGCCCTATGATCTCCTCAGCCGCTACGAGACGACGCTGCAGGCACGTGACGGTGAACGCATCCCAGTTATGGTCAGTACGCGTTCGCTGTTCCGCAAGATCCCGACGGGAAGGGATGATCTGCTGGATCACCAAGATGGGATTCAATTTGTCGGTACCCTGTCGGTGTTCACCGATATTCGCGAACTGAAGAGCTTCCAGCTGACTCTCCAGCATCGTCTGGCCGCTGAAGAGCTGCTTGCCACCATTTCTGTGCGCTTTCTCAATGCGCTGCCTGGACAGATTGAGCGTGAAATTGAGAGTGCCCTGGCTGCACTGGGACGTTTTACCCAAGCAGATGAGGTGATGATACCCTTGATAGCAGAAGATGGTGCCACCTTCGAGGAGTGTTACGCCTGGCGTGAAGTAGGGACGCCCGAGTCTTTGGGGATCACCGTGACCTCGTTGGAACAGCTCCCATGGTGCCGGAAAGCCGCTCTCTGTGGTGAGCCGATCATCATCACCCAGATAGCCAATCTGCCCGACGAGGCGACAGCCGAAAAAGCTCTTCTGCAGGCAGCAGGCATCCGATCCGTCCTGTGGGCACCCATTCTGCAAGGAGGACGTGTCATAGCACTTCCCGGCCTGTATGCTACGCGCGCTGAGCGCGCCTGGAATCAAGACGACGCACGTTTGACCAGGTTGGTGGGAGAAAACATCTGGCACGCGCTGACACGCCAAAGAGCTGCCCGGCGATTGGAAGCGTCGCTGCGCGAGAAAGAAATGCTACTCCAGGAAGTCCAACGTCGCGTCAATGATAACCTGCAGCTCATCTGTAGCTTGCTGGAATGGCAGATGCGTGCATCTTTCGATCCCAAGGCAGCGCAAGCTTGTGCCGAGACCCTCGCCCGGGTACGCCTGATCGGACTCGTTTATGAGGCATGCTTGCGCTCCGGTAAGCTAAACTTTGTGGACATTGCTGAAATGCTGCCCGCGCTGGTGCAACAGGTGCGTGCCGCCTATCCAGATATTCCCAAGGACATCATCCTTGATCTCCACATTGGACACGTCATACTGAACCCGGACACCGCCGTCGCGCTGGCCCTGCTGATTCACGAACTCCTGCTTCATACTTTCACGCATGCCTTTTCGTCTGGGTGGAAGGCTCATCCTCGAACACCGGATAAGCCTTTCATCCGCATCGCGTTAGAGTATACCACACCCGACAAGGCTGTGTTGCGGTTGAGCCACAACGGGGCGGGCGAGTCCTCCAGCGCCACATACCACACCGCGACCGCGTTCGGCCCACAACTGATCCGCGTCTTGGTAGCACAACTGCGTGGGATACTTGACGTAGAAGAAGGTGGCACCACCTTTGCCGTCATCTTTCCAGCAGTGCGACCAGACCGTCAGGGTGCCCATAATTCGCAAGATCGGATGGAGTGAACGTCGTGCAGCGCGTCCTACGATGGCTGAGCGATACAACGCGGGTCGTCTGGGAGCACCTCGGCAGCATCCCCCTCTTCTGGCCAGTGCTGACCTTTGCTAGCTTGGCATTAGCCGTGGCAGCGCTGAGCTATGCGGTGACATCATCGGATGAGTCCTCTGCCCTAGTCGCCTTGCTTGAGGTGTTCGTCGGTCATCTGGCGGTGAACCTGTTGGGTATTCTCATCGCCGTGTTGGTGGTCGATCGTCTCTATCGACAGCGGCTGGAACAACAGGAAAAGCGCGCGCTCATCGAGCAGATGGGCAGTCCTCGACTCGAGGTCGCCGATGAAGCGGTGCGCAAATTGCGCGCACGCGGTTGGCTGACAGGTGGGGTGTTGCGCAATGCCTGGCTGCGCGGAGCCAATCTGGAGGGTGCCCAATTGGCCAGGGCGGACCTGCGCGGCGCCGACCTGCAAGGTGCCAATCTGAGCTGGGCAAACTTGCAGCACGCTGATCTGCAAAACGCCGATTTACAACGTGCGATGTTGGAACGTGCGGATCTGCGCGGTGCGCGCCTACAGGGTGCCAACTTGCAGGGCGCCAATCTATGGCGTGCTAATCTGCGCTACGCACAATTGGACGGCGCGTATCTGCAAAATGCCAACCTCCAAGAAGCGACGATGCCGGACGGCAGCGTGCACCGCTGAGCTGTCGATGGAGAGGTGCTGCAGAGAACTCACCTTTGATCGCGGCATGTCCAGCTGTCACAATAGAACATCGCACTATGGCATCGTTATGATGTGTCTGTCAACGGAGAGCCTTTGAAATACTTTGCTTAGAGCGTTCACGCTGCGAGGAAAGCGATGCACCGTTGCCTGTACACCTGTGCTCGTCTGATGGTCTCCCTGGTGCTGGCAGGCGGGACGGCCCTGTTCGCAGAGTGTGTAAACCCGTTGCAAGCGCAGCCATCACGGGAACAACCAGTGGAGGTTGTCACCCCTACAGCGATACCCGCCGGTCTGGAAGAAGCTATGTCGCCGCCGACTTCCGAAGTGTTTACCTCAGCCCCTGAAGAGGGGGTTGAATCGGTTGAGCCGACCCCTACACCTACATTTCCTGGGGAAAGCCCCACTCAAACACCTAACGAGGCACCGCCGCATCCCTCACTGCCCTTGGAAACTCCATTCGCTCAGGAAACTCGAGAGGTCACCGAGATTGAGACACCCACACAACCAGACGAAAGCCCATTTCCAACCATCGAGATAGTACTCACAGATGTCCTTCCGCTTCCCGCTATTTCGGAGACACCTCCCGCACAGGAGACTTCGACCGCCGAGATGATCGACTCAGCGCCGCCGGCCGAGGGCGCTCTCCCACTGCCGAGCGATGTACCACCTGTTCAGGAAACGTCCGATATCTCGACCACCGTCGAAGCTCCTGCCATACCACAGAACGATCCACTCTCTTCTCCCTCGAGCACGCCCACTTTGGCATCCACTGCGATATTGCCGTCCGACTTGCCCTTCATCGCGCAGAATATGCCTGGCGTTGTGGTGGTCAATGAGATCGGCTGGGCAGGCACCTCCGCTGACGTCACCGCCCAGTGGATCGAGCTCTACAATACCACCGCGGAGCCCATCTGGCTCAACGACTGGCGGCTGACCACGGCGGACGGGAGGTTGGTGATCGAACTGGCAGGCGTCATCGCAGCACAGGGATACTTCCTGTTAGAATGCAACAATGACCTCACTATCCGTGATATCCCTGCAGACAACATCTATGCGGGCACCTTGTCACCGGATGGTGAGACCTTGTACCTGGTGGATGCGAGTGGTGCCTTGATCGACACCGCCAACGGAGACGGTGGCCCCTGGCCGGCAGG